>CALKEO010000051.1 GCA_938088195.1 uncultured Flavobacteriaceae bacterium
TAAAGAGGCCATTTTTTTTGAATGACTTGGAGGTATAAGAGGGTCGTCTGAACCATGAATAATTAAGGTTGGTGTTAGAATTTTTTTTAATTTGCTATATCTGGAACCAGAATTCTTAATCGCTTTTTTATGTTGAAAGAAAGCTTGATTATTAAATCCATTTCTTTTTTTTATTTCATATAATACTTTATCTAATTCTTTTTCATGATTATGAATACAATTTTCCGTTCCTGTCCATATATGCGATAACTTAAAATGAAATTTAAGTACTTTTTTTAAACTTCTTTCTTTATTACGATATCCCCAAATCATTTTCCTTAATTGTGAAATTTTAACACTGTCAGCCATTTCTGAATCTGGATCAAATAAATATCCAGAGGACATTATTGAGGTTATAGATAATATTTTTTCAGGATAATTAATTGCTAAAATTTGAGAAATCATTCCTCCCATTGAATAGCCAATCAAATGAAATTTGTCAATTTTTAAATGATTCGTTACAGCTAAAGCATCCAAAGCCATATCATTTAAGTTATAGGAATTGGATTTACTCCAATTCCTTATCCAGTCAGACATACCAACTCCTCTATTGTCAAATTTTATAACTCGAAAATTATTTTTTAAAATTGTACTAACCATAATCTCTGGCCATTGCAATAGTGATTCTGAGGAACCATTAATTAATAAGACTGTGGCAATGGGCTTCTCACATGAGCACAAATCTTCATAAAATATCTTGACTCCAATATTGTTGGCATATCCAGTATGGCCAGTAATAAGTTCTGAAGTATCTTTAAATGTTGCGTTTGAAATTAATTTCTCAACATAATTTTCAAGTACATTATCAATAAATAAATGGTTGTATGTAACAACAGCAACTAAGCCAACTGTAAAAGCAAAAAGGTATAACATTTAATTATTCCCAAATAACTGTTTTATTGTTTTTTTCCCAGTTGTTATATTGACTAGAAAACTGTTCATCAATTTTAGCTCTTTTTATTTTTAAAGTTGGAGTTGTCATGCCATTATCAGGAACCCAATCATCTTTAACTAAAATAATTTTAGAAATTTTTTTATAATTATCTAATTTATCGTTCACGTCTAATAAAATATTGCTTAGTTTTTTTGAAAGAGTTTCTTTGTTTTTAATCGCTGATTCAGATGGAACTGCCAAAAGTAAGGGTTGAGTACAATTTAAACCTACGATACAAATTTGAGAGAATTCGTTTATATTTCCAAAATAAGCTTCTAAAACTCCTGGTTCAATATATTTTCCTTTTGATGTTTTAAACATATCTTTAATTCTACCCGTTATGTATAAAAATCCATCGTTGTCAATGTGACCTTTATCGCCCGTATGAAGCCATCCGTTTTTTAACGTTTGATCAGTAATTTCCTTGTTTTTGTAATATTCACTGAGTGTAAAGGGACCTTTCATTAAAATTTCTCCTTCCTCACTTATTTTTAAATCAACCCCTGCTGTTGGTCTTCCAACTGAGCCTCTTCCAAGAGGTTGATATGGATCAAGATTGGTACATGTAGCACAATTCTCTGTCATTCCGTATCCATTGGTAATATATATTCCAATACTTTTATACCAGTCCAAAAGTTCCAATGGCATTGCAGCAGCACCCGTAACCAAGGCTTTAGCTCTAGACATTCCTAAAGCACCAATTAATTTCTTTTTAATGAGGGTAGAAATCAAAGGAATCTTTAAAAAAAGAGAAAGCTTTTTTTGTGGCATTTTCATTAAAATCTTTTCTTGAAATTTCGAATAAATCCTAGGAACTCCCTGAAAAGCAGTAGGTTGAACATCATTTAGATTTTGTCCAAAAGTTTCAAGAGATTCAACAAAAGATAATGTCCCGCCATATCTAAAAGCAACATGTTCAATAACAACTCTTTCAAAAATATGATTTAAAGGCATGTATGAGATAAAATGATTATTTCCACTGAAATCAACTTTAAGTGGATTGCCGTCTTCTGTAATTCTTTTAGTATTAAAAAGTGTTTCGTAAGTTAATACAACTCCTTTTGGATCACCAGTTGTTCCAGATGTGAAAATAATTGTCCAAATATCTTTAAGTTTGGGTTGATAGTTTTCCATAATTGGATCAAAACTGTTAATAAAGTCAAACCATTGCTTGCCTTCAGATACTTTAGAATGATTCTTGTAATGAGGGAAGGAAATTATAGGCATGTTGTTTTTAACCCCTTTCTTCATTTCTTCCCAATTTTCTAATTTACCAACAAACAATGCATCAACATCTCCAAAATCAAGTAACTTTTCAATTTCATTAGATTTAAGGGTTGGAAAAAAGGGAACTGAAATATATCCAGCGATAGAAATAGCTAAATCAGCAATAATCCACTCCCTACAGTTTTTTGAAACCAATCCGATATGACTGTTTTCCGGAAGATTTAATGATTTCAAACCCTTCGCAAGTTTTCTTGCCATTGTCCCTACTTCTCCCCAAGTATAATTTTCCCATAATTCTCCAAAAGGTTGTTTTAAAAAGGGTTTATTTTTAAGTTTTTGTTCCCATTTATAAAAGGGAAAATCAAATAATTCATCAATCATGATTTTAAATTTTATTTAGTTGCTGTTCTAATTTTTATTTACAAATACTATTCCTTTCTCATTACCAGTTGAATATAACAAAAATAATCCATCATCATAGTGTATGTATAAATAAAATAAAAGTGATAAAAAAGCTGTGATAAAGGTTAAAAATAGATTTATTTTAAATTTTTCATTTTCGTTTTATACTTACAACATTATAATCAGAAAGGTTTACTTTCCTTGTTTTTAAACGATATGATACAGTTGTTCCTGGCCAAATAGTTACATTTTTTTTCTTTTGACCTGAAATATACCAACTCTTACATCCCCCTGTGTACCAAATCATTTTTGATAGTTTTTTTTGAATTTTCATATTAAATTTTTGGAAAACTTCACTTTTTAAGTTTAAAAATGAATTTGGTCGTTTTTTTAATTTTTTAAGAAAATCCAACGCATAATTGTATTGAGATTCCATCATATGAATAATAGAAGTATGAGACAATCCGCTGTTTGGTCCAATTAAAAATAGAAAATTTGGCATATCGCATGATGACATTCCATAAAAGGCTTCTCCACCGTTAATATTCCATTCATCAAATAATCTTTTTTTATTTATCCCTTCTAGATTAAACATGTGTGAAAATTGAGCAGTTTTGAACCCTGTTCCATAAATTATAGCATCTAGTTCATGAAATTCACCATTAGAATCAATAATTCCGTTTTCTTTAATCTCCACAATATTATTTGTAACCAGTTCAATATTTTCTTTTTGAACAGCTTGATAGTATAAATTTGAAAATAATATTCTTTTACATCCTATCTCATAATTAGGAGTAAGTTTTTTCTTTAAAACAGGGTCTTTTACAGACTTGTTTAAAAATTCAATTGACTCCTTTTTTAGTACTTTTGCTGCTATACTATTCCTGTACTTGAACATCCCTCTTAGTTCCAGCGTCCAATAAATAAATTCTCTCCACAACCAGTTGTAGAAAGGGAATTTTTTGAATCTTTTTTTTGCTTTCTCTGAAATTACAGTATTCTGTCTTGGGGAAATCCATGGAGCAGTTCTTTGGAATATTGTCATTTTTTTTGGTAAATCTGAAATGTATGGGATTATTTGAACTGAACTAGCACCAGTTCCGATTATTCCAATTCTTTTTTCTTTTAAGTTGTAATTATGATTCCAATTTGAAGAATGAAAACTTTCTCCTTTAAAATTGTTTATCCCTTTAGTTTTTGGAAACAATGGCTCATTAAGCCCTCCAACTGCGGTTAATAGTAATCTAGCTTTAATTGAACTTTTCTTTTTATCAGTAATTTTCCATAGTCCTGTTTCTTGATTGAACTTAACATCGTTGACTAAAGTATTGGTTTTTAAATGTTTTTTTAAATCATATTTATTAACGCAGTGATTTAAATATTCAAGAATTTCATCATGTGGAGCGCACAAATTACTCCAATTTGGATTCAATTCAAAGGAAAATGAATATAAAAATGAAGGAATATCACATGCACAACCTGGATAATTATTGTCTCGCCAAGTTCCTCCAATGGAATTAGACCTTTCTAATATTAAAAATGAATTATAACCACTTTGTTTTAATTTTATGGCCATCCCAATTCCAGCAAAACCTGCTCCAATAATTATTGCATCAAGTGACTTTTCGGTTCCTTTCATAACTCTAAAAAATGTATATTTCTAAATTTCATTTTTTATTAATTTTTTGTTTAATGTTAATGTATTTTTCTTTAGTTATTGGATATTTCAGAATAAAAAGAACTGAAAAAAAATAAATAAACATTAAAAGTGGTCCACCAATTATTCCAAGTTTCATTATAGTTTCATTTGAAATATCATGTAAGTCAGTTTGTGTTGGAAATGAAATTAATTCAAGAAGAATTCCTGCAAAAAAATATCCAAAACCTACGGTTAATTTATAAGCAAATGACATTGTGGAAAAAAATAAGCCTTCGTGTCTTTGTTTTGTTAATGATTCGTATTCATCAACAACGTCTGCCATCATTGAATAGGCAAGACTCATTGAAGTCCATAAAAAAGTAAATCCAATAGTTGATAATAACGTATATATTAAAAGTAAATTTGAAGTTCCATTTTCTGGAAAAAAACCTAATAATCTAAAATTATATGGACTAGCCATGAAAAATCCAAAAATTATAGTACTAATAATTACACCTGTTTTTTTATCAAATTTTTCTCCCATTTTGGGAGCAGTGTATAAAGAAATTAGTCCTGCAATTCCACCCGAAAAAATAATAACAGCTATTTCGTTTTGATTAAGTTCAAAAAAATAAGATAAAAAATATGTTGTCATTGAATTTCCAATTCCAAAGGCGACGTAAACCATCATAGTAAACAAAACAACAGAGTTAAACGATTTCATCTTTAAGGCAATTCGAATGTTTTTCAATAATGAATTAATGGATTCTTTTTTGTTAATTTTAGGTAATTTGGGTATCGTGTGTTTTGTTCCATAAGCACTTAATAGAATCGAAATTATCATGATAAGAGAACAGAACATTGCAAACTTTGGATAAGCATCACTATTTAACAATCCAGTTGACATTCCCTCCTTTGGAATGAAAAAGTATATTAAACCAAACAACGATACAAACGGTGAAATTAATGTAGTAAACATTATACGATAACTAGTGATAACGGTTCTTTCATTGTAATCAGAGCTCAGTTCTGCTCCAAGTGACATTCCTGGTACTAAAAAAAGTGTTAAAAAAAACCTAATTAAAATTGAAAAAATAGTCAACCACAAAAATAATTGTAATTGGTTTAGCCCACTAATTGGAGTAAATAAAAGATAGGTTGATATTCCAAGCGGAATAGCAGATATAAACATAAGAGGATGTCTTCGTCCCCATTTTTTGGATTTATAATTATCAGAAATACTTCCAATAATTGGATCAGAAATAGCATCAAATAAAATAGCAATTAGTGTTGCTAAACCTGTGTAGGCTTGGTCCAGCCCTAGGATTTGACTAAAATAAAAGAATACAAAAATAGAATATAAAATATCTTTAATTCCAACAGAAATAAATCCCAGACCATAAAAAAATTTTGTTTTAGAATCTAATCTCATAAAAATATTTTACTTACACTTTTTAAAAGTACTTTAAAAAAAATTAAATAATAATTAATTTTTACACAATTAAAAAGGAAATATATTTTCATTAATTTTACAATTGGTCTTATATATCAACCCATTTAAATAAAACGATTGTTTAATGAAATCTAGAAGTTCTAATATTGACGTTTTAAGTTCAAGTTTTATTGAAAATGAAATTTCAATGAAAAAGTTATTAAAAGAACTTAATTCTTATTTTGATTTATCAAAATCTGAGGGTAGTAAAGAAAAAATTAAAAGAACAAGAAGCAGAAAAAAACTTCTTGCTAGAGAAAAAATAGATTTATTATTAGATAAGAAAAAACCTCATATTGAACTAATGTCTTTAGCTGGTCTAAAACATGAAAATGGATTTGGTGCTGGCGGTACTACTGTTGTTGTTTTGGGGTATGTTTCCGGAACACTTTGCTTGATTAATGCAAATGTTGCCACACGAAAAGCTGGAGCAATTGATTATGCTACAAGTTTAAAAAATTTAAGATTATCTCAAATAGCAAAAGAAAATAAATTATTAACCATTAATTTGGTTGAAAGTGGAGGTGCAAATTTACCAGATCAGGACAGAGTTTTTAATAATTATGGAAAATTTTTCATGGAAATGTCAAGAAGGTCAAAAGATGGTATTCCAACAATCTCAGTCGTTTTTGGTAATGCAACTGCTGGAGGCGCCTATGTGCCAGGCATGTCGGATTATTCTATTTTTCAAAAAAATACTGCTAAAGTCTTTTTAGCAGGACCACCTTTGGTTAAAATGGCAACAAATGAAGATGCAAAAGATGAGGAATTAGGTGGGGCTGTGATGCATAGCACCATTTCTGGAGTTTCAGATTTTTTAGCAAAAGATGAAAAAGAAGCTATTGAGATAACTAAAGATCTCATAAAAAAAATTCAACAGCCTAAAGAAAATAAGTTCGAAAATCAATCTACCTCTCCAAAATTTGATAAAAATGAGATTTTAGGAATTATTCCTTCAAATTTAAAGAAACCGTTCGATATCAGAGATTTAGTAAGAAGGTTTATCGATAGTTCAGAATTTATTGAATTTAAAGAAAATTATGGAAGAACAATGTTTTGTTGTTGGACAAAAATTAATGGTTATCCTGTAGGAATTATTGCCAACAATGGAGTTATTTTTATAGAATCAGCTAAAAAAGCTACACATTTTATTCAATTGGCTAATAAATCAAATACCCCATTACTTTTTATTCACAACACGACTGGGTTTATGGTTGGGAAAAAATATGAACAAAATGGAATGATAAATAGCGGGTCTCAATTAATTCATGCTGTTTCTGGAAGTACTGTTCCACATATTAGTTTACAAGTAGGTAATTCATATGGTGCTGGAAATTATGCTATGTGTGGAAGATCATTTGAACCCAGATTTTTATTTTCTTATCCAAATGCTAAGTCTGGTGTTATGGGGGCAGATCAATTGTCAGGTGTTATGGAAATTGTAAAAAGAAATTCAGCATCATCATTAAACAAAGTAATTGATGAGGAAAAACTTCAACGTGAAAAGAAAATATTGGCTGAACAAGCCGATGAGAAGGCTAGTGTTTGGCATACAACATCTGAAGTTTGGGATGATGGTGTTATTGACCCAACCGAAACCAGAAAATATTTATCATTGGCATTAGCTACAGTTTACAGTAACAAAATAATAGGATCTAGTTCTTTCGGAGTATTTAGAATGTAAATTAAATTATGAAATATTTCAATAAAAATGATATTAAAAATATAAAATCATACAACTTTGATTTTATAGAATTGTTTGAATTGAATCATATTTTAACTGTTACACTAAATCGCCCGAAAAAAAAGAATGCCTTACATCCTCAAATGATTAATGAGATAGCATTTGCTTTTCAGTATGCCTCAAATAATGATAACATTAGAGCTTTAAAGCTAAAGTCTAAGGGTAATGTTTTTTGTTCTGGACTAGACCTCAAAGCCTTGGCTGGTGATGTTGAGAAAAACAACTCAACTGTTCCCATTGCCAATTCAAAAATATTGATTGGTGAATTATTCAATAAACTATATAAACCTAAAATTTGTCAATTAGAGGGGGATGTTTTTGCTGGAGGTTTATTATTGGTTGCTGGTTGTAATTATGTTATTTCAATTGACGGTCTCAAACTGGGTTTGCCTGAAGTAAAAAGAGGATTATTTCCAATGCAGGTTATGGAATCTCTATCAAAAGTAATTCCTAATAAAAAAGTAATTGATTGGTGCATTAGAGGATACGATTTAGATGTTAAAATTGCTAATAAGTGGGGTTTAATTTCTCAAATAGTTGATCAATCTAAAATTGAATCATCTGTTTCAAAATGGTTAGATGAAGTTATAAATAATTCACCAACAGCAATTAAATATGGATTGGAGGCGAATCATAAAATAAACACAAGTGAGTCTAATCATGTTTACCTTTCAGAAATGTTAGATTTAGTATTGAACTCTAATGATGCAAATGAAGGAATTTCTGCTTTTAAAGAAAAAAGAAAACCAAATTGGAATTAAATTCTTTTTAAAATAATATTATGCACGCATAATATTTTTTTATATTTTTGGCTTTCTTGTGTTCAATACAGTATTCAAAAAAATATTATATGTTAAAAAATAAAGTTGTAAAACTGTCAGTCAGACCAATCGGTTTTCCCCCTAAAGAAACATGGATTTATGGAAATGAAGATGTAAAAGAAATAAATGAAGGTGAAATTTTATTAAAAAATTTATATGTTTCTTTTGATCCAGCTATGAGAGGATGGTTAAATGAAGCTAGGTCTTACATTCCCCCTGTAAAAATTGGAGAAGTTATGAGAGCAGGTACATTAGGAGAAGTTGTAAATTCAAAAAATTCGAAATTTAAAAAAGGTGATATTCTTTCTGGTTGGGGAGGGGTTCAACAATATTCGATTTCAAATGGTAAGGGATATTTTAAGGTACCAAACACTGAGATACCCCTACCAACTTATATTGGAACTTTGGGTATGCCAGGAATGACTGCTTATTTTGGAATCCTTGAGGTTGGTAAAATCAAACATGGTGATACTGTTTTAGTTTCTGCAGCGGCTGGTGCAGTTGGAAGTATTGTTGGTCAAATTGCTAAAATAAAAGGATGTAAGGTTATTGGAATTGCCGGAGGAAAGGATAAGTGTGATTACGTTGTTAACGAATTAGGTTTCGATGGTTGTATCGACTATAAAAACGAAAGTGTTAAAAGAGGAATAAAAAGAGAATGTCCTGAAGGAATCGATGTTTATTTTGATAATGTTGGTGGAGAAATACTAGACGCTGCTTTAATTTTTTTAAAAATGGGAGCTAGAGTTGTAGTATGTGGAGCAATTTCGCAATACAATGAAATGTCTGCAAAAGGACCAAATAATTATTTGTCTTTACTTGTTAACAGAGCTTCAATGAAAGGTATGGTTGTTTTTGATTTTGCTGAGAAATACCCACTAGCAACAAAAGAAATGACGGAATGGATTTTAAACGGCACCTTGAAATCAAAAGAAGATATTTATGAGGGAATTGATAATTTTTATGAGGTTTTTAAAAAGTTATTTAATGGAGAAAAGAAAGGAAAATTAATTTTAAAGTTATAATTATGAGAGATGCATTAATAGTTTCAACGGCAAGAACTCCGCTCACAAAATCATACAGAGGAACATTTAATAACACAACTGCTCCAACCATGGCTGGCTGGGCAATAAGGGAAGCTGTTAAAAGGTCGGGTGTTGATCCAAACAAAGTTGATGATGTTATTATGGGTGCTGCTCTTCAACAAGGAACTACACATGCTAATGTTGCAAGAAACGCTGCCTTAGCTGCTGGTCTTCCAGTTACCGTAAGTGGTATGAGTCTCGACAGACAATGTTCATCTGGAATGATGGCTATTTCCACTGCGGCAAAACAAATAATTTCTGATGGAATGGATGTAGTTGTTGGTGGTGGTTTGGATTCAATAAGCTTAGTTCAAACTCAAAAAATGAATTTAGACAGATATGTTGATGAAAACTTAATTTTAAAACATGAACATATTTATATGCCCATGCTTCAAACTGCTGAAGTTGTGGCAAAAAGATATAAAATATCCAGAGAATTTCAGGATCAATACGCTTTACAAAGTCAATTAAGAACTGCTAAAGGTCAAAAAGAAGGTAAATTTGATGATGAGATTATTCAAGTAACAACTTCAATGGGAGTTATGAACAAAGAAACCAAAGAAATTTCTTTTGTTGACAAGACTATTTCTAAAGATGAATGTAATAGACCAACTACCACAATTGAAGGACTGAGATCATTAAATCCTGTAATTGAAGGAGGTTCAATTACAGCAGGAAATGCTAGTCAACTTTCAGATGGTGCCTCTGCATGTGTTTTGATGGAATCTAAAATCGCAGCACAACATAATGTGACTCCACTTGGTATTTATAGAGGTTTAGCAGTCGCTGGATGTGAACCTGATGAGATGGGAATAGGTCCTATTTATGCAGTTCCAAAATTACTAAAACAAAACGGTCTTAAAATGAAAGATATTGGATTATGGGAGTTAAATGAAGCATTTGCTGTTCAGGTAATCTATTGTAAAGATATATTAGGTATTCCAAATGAGCTTCTCAACGTAAATGGAGGTTCTATTTCTATTGGTCATCCCTACGGAATGAGTGGTTCCAGAATGGTTGCTCATGCTCTTATTGAAGGAAAAAGAAGAGGAGCTAAATATGTTGTTTCTACTATGTGTGTTGGTGGCGGAATGGGTGCTGCTGGTTTGTTTGAGGTTGTTTAATCATATTTTCAAATGTTAATCATATAATAAGCGTTCATAAATTAAAATAATAACTTAAATTAAAGAAATGAAAAGATTAGAAGGTCAGGTAGCTATTGTAACTGGTGGAGCTAGAGGAATTGGTCGTGGTATTTGTGAGGTTTTTTGCCGTGAAGGTGCCACAGTAGCTTTGTGGGATGTTTTGGATGGAACCGAAACAGTAAAAGAAATAACCCAAAATGGAGGAAATATATTTTATCAGAAAGTTGATGTTACATCACAAGATTCTGTTGATAATGCAATTAGAGAAATAATAGAAAAGTATGGAAAAATAGAAATTCTTATTAATAATGCAGGTATTATTCGAGATAGATCCTTTCTTAAAATGACAGAAGAAGAATGGGATTCTGTTATTAATGTAAATCTTAAATCTTTATTTATTGTAACTAAATCGGTTGTTCCTCATATGAAAGAAAATGGATATGGAAGAATTATTTCTGCTTCTTCGATAAATGGTTCAGCTGGAGCATTTGGTCAAACAAATTATTGTGCTACTAAAGCAGGAATCTCAGGATTTACCAGAGCTCTTTGTAAAGAGGTTGGTAAAAATGGTATTACCGTTAATGCTGTTGCACCTGGCTTTGTGAAATCAGTAATGTCGGATAGTATGCCGGAAGAGATAATTAAAGCTGGTATAAAAATGATCCCCGTAGGTAGAATAGGTACTCCCGAAGATATGGGTCATGCGTATTTATTTCTTGCTTCTAAAGAGGCTGGATTTGTAAGTGGAATTACACTTCACGCAAATGGAGGAGCAATGCCTATGTAATAATTAATTTAAAATCAAATAAATAATGGAACATAAAGAAGCTTATAAAACTCATTTTGAAAATTTAGAAGAAATGAGTAAAAGTATTGGTCAAGAGCTAGGAATAAGTAATTGGGTAGAAATAAGTCAAGAAAAAATTAATTTATTTGCAAAAATAACCGAAGATGAACAGTGGATTCATATTGATGCGGAAAAATCTGCTAAAGAATCACCCTATAAAACTACAATCGCTCATGGATTTATGGTATTATCTTTAGCTTCTCGATTTTCTTACGATACCGTTAGTATTGCAAGTGTTAAAATGGGTGTTAATTACGGAGTAGATAGAGTTAGATTTACTAGTGCTACACCCTCTGGAGGACTTGTAAGAGGAAGAGTTTCTTTATTAGAATTTGAGTCCAAACCTGGTGGAGCAAAATATAAATTAGGTATCAAGGTTGAGCTTAAAGGTCAGGAAAAACCAGTATGTGTTGCTGAAACCTTAGCAATGGGATACGAATAAAAACAAAAAGTATGGAAAAAGCAGTTTTATTTGAAAAAGAAAAAAATATTGCAATTATTACTTTTAACAGACCGCAAAGATACAATGCGGTAAATCAAGACTTAGTTGATGGTATTAATGATTCGCTTTCAATTGTTGAAAACGATAATGATATTAGAGCTGTCGTTTTGACTGGAAATGGTAAAGGGTTTTGTTCAGGAGCTGATATGTCAGTTTTCGGAGATAAAGTTTCGTCTGAACAAAGACGTGATTATATAGTCGAACATTATCAACCATTAATGAATCGTTTTTTTAAAATAAAAAAACCCATAATTGGAGCTATTAATGGAACTGCTGCAGGAGTTGGTGCAGCATTTGCATTAGCTTGTGATTTAAGAGTGATGAGTAAAGAAAGTGCGTTGCTTTATGCTTTTGTAAATATAGGGCTAGGTCCAGACGGTGGTGCTAGTTGGTTATTGGCTAGACAAGTTGGATATAGTAAAGCTTTAGAAATAGCAATCAGCGGTAAAAAGATTTTAGGAGAAGAATGTTTAAATTTAGGTTTAACTAATAAAATTGTTCAAATTCATGAGGTTTTAAATGATGCCAAAAAATGGGCTCACGAACTTTCTGTTCGACCTACTTTAGCAATTGGTATAGCAAAAGCTGATATGATGTATTCAATGGATAATAATTTAAGTGATACAATTGCCTTTGAAGCCCAGGAGCAAGTTGCAGCTTTTAATAGTTATGACTTAAAGGAAGGAGTTACTGCTTTTATTCAAAAAAGGCCTGCAAAATTTTTAGGAAAATAAAAACACAATTAAAAAGACTTAATAAATAATGGAAACAAAAGTAAATATTGATTTAACTAATTTTCGAATGGAAACTAGAAAATGGTTAGAAGATAATTGTCCTTTAAGCATGAGAGAACCTACAAAAGATCCCTCAGAATTATATTGGGGCGGAAGAAATGGAGAATTTAGTAGTGATGATCAAAAATTATGGTTTGAAAGAATGCTTGAAAAGAAGTGGATTGTTCCTTACTGGGAAGTAAAATATGGGGGAGGAGGACTCTCTAACGAACAAAATAATATTTTAAATCAAGAAATGAGTAGGCTTGGCTGTAGAAAACCTCATTATAATTTTGGTATTTCTATGCTAGGACCTGCAATGTTAAAGTTTGCAAATGAAGAACAAAAGCTTAATTATTTACCTGAAATAGTTCAAGGAAAAATTAGGTGGTGTCAAGGATACAGTGAGCCAAATGCTGGAAGTGATTTAGCAAACCTTCAAACTAAAGCAGAAGATAAAGGAGATTATTTTTTAGTTACTGGTTCTAAAGTTTGGACATCATATGCTGAAAAAGCAGATTGGATTTTTTGTCTTGTAAGGACCGATTCAAGCAGTTCAAAACATACAGGTATTAGTTTTTTATTAATTGATATGGCTTCAGAAGGCGTATCTACTAGACCAATAAAACTTATCAGCGGAAAGTCACCATTTTGTGAAACTTTTTTTGATTCTGTAAAGGTTCCAAAAGCAAACTTAGTTGGAACTTTGAATGATGGTTGGACAATTGCCAAGTACTTGTTAACTCATGAAAGGCAAATGATAGGTGGAATAGGTGAAACAGATAAAAAATTACATATTAGTGATGAAGCTATAAATGTTATGTCAAAAAATAATGGAATTTTATCTGATACTATTTTACGATCAAAAATTTCAGAATTTGAAATGAATGAAGAAATTTTTGATTTAACAATTAGAAGAACTATGGATGAAGAAAAATCTGGCAATAATTCAGGAGCTGCTTCCTCTTTTTTTAAATATTATGGAACCGAATTAAATATTCAAAGAGAAGAATTAAGATTAAAAATTAATGGTTTTAGTTCAACTGAATGGAACAGTAAGGCTTCAGAAAACGGAAAACAAGCTCGTTACTTTTGTAGAACTAAAGGTAACTCTATTGAGGGAGGTACACATGAAGTTCAATTAAATATTATAGCAAAAAGAATCTTAGGGCTTCCCACTAAATAAAAACAAAATGGCTTTATTAATAAACGAAGAACAGCAAATGCTTAAAGAATCTACTAAGGAATTTTTAGATTTAAAATCTCCTATCTCTAGTATGAGAAAATTAAGAGATAATAATTTTCAAACTTATAATGAGGAATTGTGGATGGAAATGGTTGAAATGGGTTGGACGGCTTTAACTATCCCTGAAAAATACAATGGATTAAATTTTGGATATGTAGGTTTAGGACAAGTTTTAGAGGAAATGGGGAGAAAATTAACTATTTCACCAATTATTTCTACAGTTTTAATGTCAACAACATTAATTTCTCTTTCAAAAAATGAAATTTTAAAATCCAATTTATTTAAAGAAATCATGAACGGTACTAAACTATCTACTGTTGCTCATGATGAGGGAGTGCATCACAATCCAGAAATTTTAAATTCTTTGATTTCTAAAGAAGGTGATTTTTTTGTTTTAAATGGAAAAAAGAATTTTGTAATTGATGGTAGTATTTCAGATTATCTTATAGTAACTGCAAATAATGAATCTGGGTCAAATGTTTTAATATGTGTTGTCGATTCCAAATCGACTGGAGTAGAATATAATAATAAAGTTCATATGGATTCTAGAACCTATTCTGATATAACATTTAATAATGTTAAAATTAAAAATGATAATTTTTTATCTTTCGAAGGAGATGGTAAGTTGATTTTAGAAAAAACTCTAGATATTACTAGAATAGGCTTAGCAGCGGAAATGTTAGGTAATATTCAAGAAGCATTCGAAATTACTGTAAATTACTTAAAAGAAAGAGAACAATTTGGTGTGAAAATTGGATCTTTTCAAGCTTTACAACATCGTTGTGCTTTAATGTTTGGAGAAATAGAATTATGTAAGTCTATAGTATTGAAAGCTTTGCAAGCTATAGATTCTAATGATTCTAGTCTTTCAAAATATTCTAGTCTAGCCAAAGCTAAGTTAGGGTCTATTTTACAATTGGTCAGTAATGAAGCTGTCCAGATGCACGGAGGAATTGGGGTAACAGATGATGCTGATATTGGATTTTTTCTAAAAAGAGCTAGAGTCGTGCAATCAATGTTGGGAGATTCAAATTTTCATTTAGATAAATTAGCTAAAATCAAAAATTATTAATTAGTTCATTAATTGACTAATTTATTTTAGATTAAAATTAATTCCTTGAGCCAGGGGAGTATCTGATGAATAGTTAATAGTATTTGTTTGCCTTCTCATATAAACTTTCCAAGCGTCAGATCCGCTTTCTCTACCACCGCCTGTTTCTTTTTCTCCGCCAAAGGCACCACCAATTTCAGCACCCGATGTGCCTATGTTCACATTGGCAATACCACAATCACTTCCTTTGTGTGACAAAAACTTTTCTGATTCTTTTAAATTTTGAGTTAAGATGGCCGAGGACAGGCCCTGTTTAACATCATTCATTAATTGTATAGCATTTTCAACTTTACCTTTATACTTTACTAGATATAAAATTGGAGCAAAAGTTTCTTTTTGAACTATTTGTGCGCTATTTTTTATTTCTGCAATAACAGGCTTTACATAGTTCTCACTTTGGTAATTATTTCCTTTTAAAGTTCCTCCATCAACAATTATTTTACCACCCTGTTTTATAATTTCTTTAATTGCATTAAGATATTGGTTTACAGCATCTTTGTCAATTAATGGTCCCATATGATTAGTTTGATCTAAAGGATTACCAATTTTAATTTGTTTGTAAGCCTTTGTTAGTTCATTTTTCACTTTTTCAATAATAGATTCATGAATTATTACTCTTCTTGTGGAGGTGCAACGCTGCCCACAGGTACCTATTGCTCCAAAAACAATATTACTTATGGCATGTTTTATATCTGCATTTTCTGTTATAATAACCGCATTATTCCCTCCCAGTTCTAATAATGTTTTTCCTAATCTAAATCCTACTCTTTTTGCAACATCTTTTCCCATTTTAGTAGATCCAGTTGCAGATAAAAGATTTATTCTTGGATCATCAGACATTAACTTTCCAATATCTTTTTTTCCATTTATTAAGCATGAAACTCCATTTGAAATTTTATTTTCTTTTAAGACCTCTAAAATTAAATTTTGGCAAGCTATGCTACACAAAGGAGTTTTTTCAGAGGGCTTCCAAACACAAACATTTCCACATATCCATGCTAAGGAAACATTCCAGCTCCACACAGCTACAGGAAAATTAAAAGCAGATATAATACCAACTACGCCTAAAGGGTGATATTGTTCATACATTCTGTGATTGGGTCTTTCAGAGTGCATCGTAAAACCATATAGTTGCCTGGATAATCCAACTGCAAAATCACATATATCGATCATTTCTTGTACTTCTCCCAATCCTTCTTGTAAAGATTTTCCCATTTCCCAAGAAACCAGTTCACCTAATTTTGTTTTATTAGCCCTAATCTTATTTCCTAATAGACGAACTAAATTTCCTCGTTGAGGTGCTGGAATATTTCTGAATTCTAAAAAAGCATTCTGAGCTTCATTGATTATTTTTTGATAATCCTTTTTACTAGCAACTTGAATAGTCCCCATTAGAGAATTATCTACTGGACTGTAAGATTTTATAATTTGTCCTGATCCAAACCATTTTTCACCAAAAGAACACCCTTTTTGATTATTTGAAACACCCAATTTCTCTAAAATATAATCTACTTTTTTATTTTTTTTCATTTTCTATTAGTTTGTTTTTTGTATGTGCTTTCAAAAATTTTATCTGCATTTGATGCTTCAAACCCATCTCTACGATGTTTTGATTCAATTTCTTCAATCGGTAAATTTTTATATTCTGGAAGTATTTTTCTTTCAGCAAACTCAACATAACTTCCAGAAATTATTGAATTTATATTGTCAGAAAATTTAGCTTTAACTTTATTTGCAACTGTACTGCTTTGAAGTAATAAACCATCCTTACTTTTTTTGATAAAACCACCCGAATCATTTAGTTTGATGTCTATATTTTCTAAAAATCTATTAAACTTTTCTAAAGTATTATGATTTTTATTTAAATCATGAATACTTATTGTATAGTGATTTAAATAATACCTATTGTATATTACCCATGACGCATATTCACTTTCTTTTAATAAGTTATTATAGTCTTCAAATGATGGAATGCTCCACAATGGCTTTTTTAAAAATTTAATTACATTATTAACATTATCAAGATCTAACTCATCAACGGGGTCTTTCTTTACCTGATCAGTATATTTATATATTATGTTTTTTGACTTTTTTGAAAGCTCATCTACTTTCAATTCACTAATAAATATCCTTGGCATATTTTTTTCGTTGTGAGAATACCAATAAGCATTAAGTTTTTTTAATTTAAAATTTAAAAAATCTCTTTTTTTATAACCATGGTGTATAAATATTTTTTCAAATGAATTAATACCTAAGTTTTTTACTCCCATTGTTCTAAAAGCTATATGATCATTTACTATATCATTTTGATTTGAAATAATTTGTCTTTGAATTAATTCATTGGTAATTTTATTTACATAGGGAACTCTTTTTGAATAGCTTTTAAATAATGATTCAAGTATAATGTGAATGGTTTTTTTTTCTTTAAAATTCATTATAAAATTTAATTTAAAAATAGTTTACCTGAGTTGGTTTTTAAAAATTCAACATAAGGAATTTCTTCCTGTTTTATAAATCCCTTGTTTGGAAGTTTTCCATTTGCAACCATTTCAATAACAGCAGCTACGGATGCAGCTGTAGTCCAAGAAATTGCTCTCCATTTTTTTCCTTGAATTTCAATCGGATAATATGATTTAAAAAACTCACTTCTTGAAATTTTATTTTTCTTCCACCCTTCAACAACTGCATAAACATAAACTACATCATCGTCAACAGGCGGTTTAGCGTTACTTAATATTTCTTCAAGTTTATTTTTATCATTTTTAAGTATGAGTTCATACATTAAAAATCTCATCAATTTTCCATGTCCTGGGTATCTTATTGTTTTATAATTTAAGGTGTCAAGTTTTCCTTCATATGTATCACACATTGTCCCAAGACCACCAGATGTGGTAAATGCTTCAAATTCTTGTCCCTCTATGTTTATATATTCAAAACCATCAAGCGATGGTACTGTTTTTTTTATTCCATTTTGTATAACCTCTGCATCATTTAGATATTCATTAATAACACCATGAGGAGACCATGTAAAAGAATAGGCAAGTTGTCCATTAGGATATCTGGGTAATGCACCAACCCTGAGTTCAATATCCCTTAATCTATCAAATTTCATTGCTATATTATTTCCAATGATTCCAATTAAACCCGGTGCTAATCCGCATTGAGGTGCCATTATCCTATTCCCTGTTAAACTTAATTTTTTTATATATTTTGTTGTTTGAACATCTTCTGTCAAATCAAAATAATGCAGGTTTAGTTTGTGAGCTAATTTTGCTATTTTTTTATTTAAAAAAAATGGTAATGCAGAAACTACAGCATCATGTTTTTCAAAAATTGATTTCATTTTTTTTAAATTTCCAACATTTTCTTGAGTCACTTTAAATGGTAGTTTGTAATTATAATGAGGTTTTTTTTGATCTATCCCAATTACATTGAATTTTTTTGATAGTAAGGTGCCAACTAATGAACCCACTTTTCCCATACCAAGAACTAAAATATCTTTCATTTATAACAATTTTAACTTTTATTGTTATAAATATAACAATTATAAAAATTTATACGATAAATTTTAGATATAATTATTTTAAATAAAACTGTGATTAATTGGTATTAGGGAAAGAATTATTCTTTAATATTAAACTAATTAAAATTTTTGAAGAGTTAAGTTATATTTTCTCTAATTTGATCCATTTGTTTTCTGAATCTAATTTAAAAGCACCAACAAATATTTTATCCCACATATCTGGTTCAATAAGTGATAAAAATAAGGTTTCATCTTCTTTTTGATACAAAAAATATACTTTACCTTTTTCAGGTTCAAATTTAAAGTCCGAAGCATAAACTAATTTATTCCATTCGTAATTTTCAATTAATTTTTTATAATCTTCTTTTATCTCATTAAATTTTGCTTCAAAATATTGATTTGTTTTTATAATTTTTTCACTTCTCCATACACCAACATCATTGGGCTTTATAGCAGGGGCACCCACGTTTGTTCCATATGGAAGAATATTGGGATTATCAGCTACGTTATCAGGCTTTTTTTTCATAAAACTTTATTCTATTTCTGTTACAAATATAAAGTGATTAATTAAAGAAAAAAATAACTTAATTTTTTATTAATTTATTTTTAAATTTAGATATTATGAAATACTCTTTTACTATACTTTTTTTAATTTCTTTTTTTTCTAATTCTCAAGACCCCTCAGTTACTGAACATTATGGACAAAAAATTGATTTTCAAGGAATTGATAATTACTATTCAGTAAAAAATGATTTATTAAAAGTTAATAAAAAGCATGTGAAAATTAAAGGCAAGATTTTATCATCATGTCCTATGAAAGGTTGTTGGATGAAAGTTAATGTTGATAACGATACGTTACTTGTAAGGTTTAAAGATTATGGATTTTTTGTACCCAAATCAGGATTAGAGGGAAAATCTACGATTCTTAGTGGTATAATTTCTATAGACACTTTAAGTGTTGCTCAATTAAAACATTATGCAGAGGATGCAGGTAAAACCTTAAAGGAAATTAATTTAATTAAAAACCCTCAACTAACATTATCAGTCTTAGCTGATGGAGTTTTAATTGAGTAACAAATGTTTATTTTGATCACATGAAAAATTATTTTTTTTTTATGCTAATTCCTTTTTTCTTTTTTGGCCAATCTAAGAATCAAGAATTAGAATTAACTGCTTTAAGACAAAGTAATAATTTTTCAAAACCTTATAGAATTTTAAAGACAACAATTTCTGATCAATCTGTGTTTCAAGAAATTTATAAAGACACTAATTTTACACTAGATTATGTTATTAGATATCATTTTTATACATCAATTGATTTAAATGCAAAAAAAAATCAATTAATTAGTATGGATGGTACTACATTTGATCTTTCCTCAAAAAATGCTATAGATTTGACAGATGAAGTTATCACTCTAGTTAGTAGGATGTATTATGGTAAAAATGAATTTAAAGAATTTAAAGGATTAAATAAATGAATAAAGATTATATAAAACAGTACATAGCTGTTTTTCTAATTGTTATTATGGGAATTTTAATTGGAATATTACTATACCCATACATTGAAAAACTATAGATTAATATATGTCTTTAAAAACGGCCTTATTAATCATTTTACTCATTTGGGGACTGCCTAGTACTTATTTTAGGAGTAAGTTTAGAAAAATTGTTTATAATACCAATGATTGGAAAATTAATTTAAAACCCATATTCTTTAAAGAGATAAGGGGATTATTATTTAATATTTTTCCTAATGATAAAAAATATATTAAGTCTAGAAATGATTACAGAATATATCTTTTTATATATCTAATTTTATTTATTCTTTATTCAAATATTAATTAAAAAATTAAAATGTCTACAAAAAAAGAATTTGATGTTATTGTATGGGGAGCCTCTGGATTTACAGGAAAATTAGTATGTGAGTATTTTTTTAAGAAATTCCGAACTAACAATGAACTGAAATGGGCAATGGCAGGAAGAGATTTGTCAAAACTAGAACTGGTAAGAGCTGAAATTGCTGATCATACTGTACCCATTGTAATTGCAGAGAGTAATGATATAAAAAGTTTAGACTTAATGACTCAGCGAACAAAAGTTGTATGCACTACAGTTGGTCCTTATGACAAATATGGATCTAAATTAGTTCAATCATGTATTGAAAATAGAACACATTATTGTGATTTAGCTGGCGAAGTTCAATGGATTCGAAAAATGATTGATAAATATCATGAAAAAGCTAAACGGAATACTGTCAAGATAGTTAACTCTTGTGGATTTGATTCAATTCCATCTGATTTAGGTGTTTATTATATCCAAAAAGAATCAAAACAAAAGTTGAATAAAAGAGCTAAAAATATTGATATGCGTGTCGCTGGAATTAAAGGTGGGATCAGTGGAGGCACCTATGCCAGTTTAAGTAACGTAACAAAAGAAGCTTTTAAGGATAAAAATATTTTTAAAGTTATTACCAACCCATATGGTTTAAATCCTATCAATGAGCAAACAGGGCCCGATAAAAATGATTTAAGAAAAATAGTTTTTGATAAAGTATCAAAAAATTGGATTGGACCATTTATTATGGCAAGTATAAACACTAAAATTGTAAGAAGAAGTAATGCATTAATGAATTATATGTATGGAAAGGATTTTACATACAATGAGGCGACTTTAAGTGGAGAAGGTTTTACAGGCAAGATTAAAGCTTACACTTTAGTTATTCCCTTAGTAATTTTAATGAGTGCTAAGCCAGGATCACTTTTAAAAAAAATTGTTGATTTTATTTTACCTAAACCAGGAGAAGGACCTAATAAAAAAAACAGAGAATCAGGGTTTTATAATCTAAGATTTTATGTTAAACTAGAGGACGACTCGAATGCGTTTGCAAAGGTTACAGGTGATATGGATCCTGGATATGGATCGACTTCAAAAATGTTAGCTGAAAGTGCTATTTGTTTAGCTAAAGATAAATTACCAAATAGCTATGGAGTTTTAACACCGTCATCAGCAATGGGTGATTCAATTTTAAAAAGACTTCAATCAAACGCAGGGTTATCTTTTAGTTTTGTAACTAAATAATTATTATTTTTAAATATGAACATAAAATTAAAATCTATTATTTCAATCTTATTATTAGCTTTCATACTTACATCAAGTTTCAATAATGTTAGGGTTGAAAAAAACTGGGAGTACTTATTCAACGGTAAAAATTTAGATCATTGGGGGATAAAAATAAAAAACCACGAGTTTGGTGATAATTATAAAAATACTTTCAAAGTCGAAAATAATATTTTAAAAGTTTCATATGAGGGATATGATTCATTTCAAGAAAAATTTGGTCATATTTTTTACATGAAAAAAAAATTTAAAAACTATCATTTAAGCTTGAAGTATAGATTTAGTGGAGACCATTTAAAAGGTGCACCCGCTTGGTCTATTAGAAATAGTGGAATAATGCTTCATTGTCAAGACCCTAATACGATGCTTATTGATCAAGATTTTCCTGTAAGTGCAGAGGTTCAATTATTGGGAGGTTTGGGTGATGGTGAGAGAACTACTGCAAATATTTGTTCACCAGGAACCGATGTCGATATTAATAATAAGTTGGCTAAACCACATTGTAATAGTTCTAATTCAAAGACATTTCATGGTGATCAGTGGGTTAATGTCGAAGTTATAGTATATGCTAACAAATTAGTTTACCATATAGTTGAGAATGATACCGTTTTAAGCTATACTAACATCAAAATAGGTGGAAATAAGGTGCCTAAAAACTATTTAGAAAAAATTGGTTCCCCTCTCTCAGAAGGTTATATATCTTTACAATCAGAGGGTCACCCCGTTGAATTTAAAGAAATTAAAATTAAAGAGTTGTAAGCATTTATTCTCTGTGCATTTTAAATAAATCTAAATCTATATCATCTAAACCTTCTTTGTCGAATGGATATTCCATTTGATCTTGAATGTTATAGAGAGATATTAAGATAAATTCACTTAAAATAACAATAAAATAAGTCAACCCTGTTGGGTTTCCAATCCCAATTTTATAAATAATAGTTGGTGTATAAATGATAGGGAAAATATATACAAAAATAAGACAATAAGCTTTTAAGCTTATAGGAGTTCGATGTCTATGTATTCCAACTAAATTATCTGCACTATCAATAGTGTCTTTTAAAAAACGAAGAGCTTTCTGTAACGTCCCTCCTCCAATTATATCTTTTTTTGATTTGAGAAAAATAAATAATTCGTTTATGTTTTTATCATGTTCAGT
Source organism: uncultured Flavobacteriaceae bacterium (assembly GCA_938088195.1). Classification (GTDB taxonomy): domain Bacteria; phylum Bacteroidota; class Bacteroidia; order Flavobacteriales; family Flavobacteriaceae; genus MAG-121220-bin8. The sequence continues at coordinate 22,804 of CALKEO010000051.1, forward strand.
TGTAGTATTCTCCCTTTTAATTAAATAATCAAATAACCCATTATTAACTTTGTCAATTAAAGTAATTACTTGTTTTATATCTTCAGATTCTAATTTAGAACTTGAAATAATATTTTGGACTGTTTGCAAACTTGCTCTAAACAAACTTAAGTGTTCTAGTGCTTTTTCTCTCCTTCTAAAAGCTCCTCTGATTGTGAAAACTAATGGGAATATTATAGCAATACTAATTAAGGTTAAATCAATATCATAAATGATTTCATATTTATATGCCACAAATGGAACCAAAAATGAAATCAATAATGCAAATAAAGTTCTATAATTAAGTATTGTTAAGTACCTTGTCATTGTAAAAAAATTATTAAATTACATTAAATTAAAAATCTAATATATGAAGAAACAAACTATTATAGTACTGATCCTATTTATTTGTTCAATTACTTATGCTCAAAAACCTTTGAGCTCTGATCTTCTTTATGCGGATCAAACTCCGATGAAAATTAAATTAAATTACTCGAATAAAAATATGAAGAAAAAAACTACAGATTCAACTTATATTGAAACTGATTTAAATTTTTTTCAAGAAGATAAATGGAATACTATCCCTGTTTCTTTAAGAGCTCGTGGTAATTTTAGAAGAGCCAAATGTTATTTTCCTCCTATCAAGATGAAAATTAAGAAGAGTCAAACAAAAAATACTGTTTTCAATGGTAATAAATCTCTTAAGTTGGTACTTCCTTGTAAAATTGAAAATGAAAATAATGACAATATTCTACAGGAATACATAGCATATAAGATATATGAAATTATTTCACCATATCATTTTAAAACTAGAAGGGTAGATGTTGATTTCACTGAACCAAAAGGAAAAAAATCTAAATCATATCAGCTGAAAGGATTTTTAATTGAAGACGATAGTAGGCTAGCTAAAAGGTTTGATGGTAGAGTTGTTGAACAATTTATTCATCCAATGGCAATGGGAGGATTAACATCTGTCAGACATGCCTTTTTTCAATATTTAATTGGTAATACGGATTTTTCTGTTTCATTTCAACACAATGGAAAATTATTATATACAAACAAAGAGTTTCTTCCCCTACCTTATGATTTTGACATGACAGGTTGGGTAGATCCAAGTTACGGTTTTGGTAATCCAACTTTGGGTTTAAGTTCGTTAAGTGAAAGAGTATATAGAGGTTTTAAAAGAGACAATGAGTTGATGAACACTGTTAGGACACAATTTATTGATTCTAAAGCTGAAATTGTTAAACTGGTTAGCTCTTACAAGGAAGAATTTGATAATACATCCGAGTTTGATAAAATGTTTGGTTTTATGCAAGAGTTTTTTGAAACAATTGAAGACGACGGTAAATTTCAAAAATCCATTTTAGATAAGGCTAGAACAAAATAAATTTATTTTATAGATTCTCTCAACTTGTAGAATATCTGTGTATTTTCATAAATTCCACTGAAGGTTTCTGAACTTGGTCCAAAACTAAATACTGGAACCATTGTTCCTGTATGACTCTTAGTATTGAATTTAATGTTCACATTGTTAATTTCCCCTCCATTTAAAGACATGCCGCCTGTCTCATGATCTGCAGTTACAACAACCAGGGTATTACCATCATTTTTAGCAAATTCTAAAGCTTCCTTAATTGCTGAATCGAAGTCAATAAATTCAGAAATAACCATTTTACTATCATTGTCATGTCCTCCCCAATCAATCTGAGAGCCTTCAATTACTATAATAAAGGGTGATTTATTGAGTGATAATTTATTTAAAATAGTTCTTGTTATAAGGTCTAAGTTGGCGGGTCTACCATTTAATATTGATGGAGGTTCGCCAAAATAAGTGAAATATCCAATTTTTGTTGATATACTTTTTTCTAATTCGTCTACTGATTTAACAAATTCATATCCAGACATTTCATTTATTAAATTTCTTTTATCCTTTCTTGTTGTGAAATATTTACTTCCTCCACCAACAATAATATCAATATTGTCATTTCTAAGTTGAAGAGCTATATTTTCATAATTATATCTTGAATTTTCCTTTGCGTAAAAAGAAGCAGGAGTTGCGTGAACAATACTTGATGTAGCAATTAAAGCAGTTTTATATCCCTTTTCTTTACAAATTTCAAGGATAGATTTTTGATGTATG
>CALKEO010000052.1 GCA_938088195.1 uncultured Flavobacteriaceae bacterium
ATAGCTCTACTCTTTTTATTTTTGGAAATAACATTAGTTTATAACCATCTTTTCTAATCATTCTTTGAAAATCTACATAGTTTGCTTGACAACAACCAAAAGTTCCATAAATACCATCGTGAATCTTTTTATTTTCTCGATCAACAATAAGTTTATAAAAACTTTTAAAATCAATGCCTTTAGGAACAGTAATTTTTGCCAAGTCTAATGTTGTAGGAACAATATCTTGAAGATAAACATCCTCGTTAAATCTTAATCCTTTTTTGATTTTTGGACCAGAAATAATCATAGGAACCCTGATACTGTGATCATATAGACTCTGTTTACCAATCAGCCCATGTTGACCGACTGCCAAACCGTGATCAGAGGTAAAAATAATATAGGTATTGTCTAACATATTTTGATCTTCTAAATGGGATATTATCTTACCTACTTGCTCATCTAAGTGCGTAATTACAGCAAAATATTCTTGAATATGTTTTTTTACTGCATACTTAGATCTAGGGTATGGAGCTAGTGATTCATCTCTAAGACCAGGTCCATTCCCAATATCTTTCCAGTAAGGATGTATTGAAGAGTAATTAACAGGAACGTTAATTTTATCCATTGGATACATGTCTAAAAATCTCTTGGGTGCTTGTCTTGGATCATGTGGCGCATTAAAAGCCAAGTACATGAAATAGGGATTATCAAACTTTTTTGAATCGTCAATAAAATCAATAGCATCATCAGCTATAACCTCACTCCAATGTTTACCACCCTTCCAAAAACCTCCAAATATTGAATCAGAAGGACTCCATGAATTATCATTTTCATCTATTGGTCTTCCATAACCAGGTGGCATAAAATCTGCCAATTCGTTTAAATCACCCGAATCTTTTTTCCAAACATTAAATTGCTTACTGAACTCAACGCGGTTATCATCAGGCATACCTGGCCTTTCGTTGGCTACAACATCAAAAAGTTTTTTTACAGGAAGATTTACATGCCACTTACCAGACATGTAAGTTCTATATCCATCCTTTTTAAATAATCTTGGCCAAGTGTTTGAAATTACACTTTCTTGTTCTTCAATTGGCCTTGATACTTCGTCTTTAGCCCTCCATACCGATTTTCCAGATATAATCATTGCCCTGGATGCAACGCATACCGCTCCATGCCAACCACCCATGTTATAAGCATTAGATAAAACAGCTCCACTTTTTGCCAACTTATCTAAATTTGGAGTAATTACCTGATTATTACCTATTATGCCAACTGTATCAAATCTTTGATCGTCAGTATAAATAAAAATAAAATTCGGAGATTTTTGTTCTTTATTACATGATAAAGCACAAAAGGCAATAAATATTAATATTTTTAAATTTCTCATTCCTTAAATTTTAATTTATTTTAAAATGTATATTGTTTTTTTCAATTAATGAAATTAACTCTTTACTTATGGAAACTTTATAATTTTCACTAGGCATAGTCAATTTTATTTTTTCATTATTTTCAAAGAACGAAATATCAAGTTTTTTCTTTCCCTTATGTTTTTTAAAAATATTTTTTAATTGATCTACTTTTAAATCATCGAAATCATTTATATCAAATTGTAAAGTTAATTTTTCAGCATTTTTTGAAAGTGTATCTTGCAATTGCTGAAATGACAGAAAATTAATTCTGGGGTCTCCTGTTTTGCCAGTTTCTCTATCTCTCCAACCTTCCTTGATAATTATCCTCATATAAATAAAATTATTTTCGAACAAAAAGTGTTTATATTTCAAATATTCTTCACCAAAAATTCTAAAATCATATGAGTCCCTATAATCTTCTAAAGTAAATCTGGCCCATCCCTTTCCGTTCTTAGAAACTCTGTGTTCAACTTCTCCAACAATTCCTCCTAATCGAAGCTCTTTATTAATCAACAGATTTAAATTTTTTAAGATTTCAAGAGAGGCATTACAAAAATGTTGCATAGACAATCTAAAATCGTCCAGCGGATGTCCCGATATATAAATTCCTACAACTTCTTTTTCTAATTTTAATTGATCTAATGTTGTCCAGTGTGTACAATCAGGAATTAAGGGCTCATTCAATTGAACATCTAAAGAATTTTCAAATAAACTTACCTGAGCTGAATTTTTATTTTCTTGAAATTTAGATCCAAATTTTAAAGCTTTTTCAATAAAAGTAATTCCATCTCCGTTATCATGTAAATATTGTGCTCTGTGAACTCCTTTAAAAGAATCAAAGCCACCAGCAAAAACTAAACTATCAAATGCTTTTTTATTAGCTGCTCTTAAATCAATATTTTTAGTTAAATCAAAAATTGAATTATATTTTTTTTCTTTTCTTCCATCAATTATTGAATTAACTGCTCCAGATCCAACACCTTTTACTGCTCCCATTCCAAACCTAATGGCATTATCATCATTTACAGTAAATTTATAATAAGACTCATTAACATCTGGCCCCAAGACATTAATAGACATACGCTTACATTCTTCCATGAAAAAGCTAACCTGCTTTATATCATTCATATTATTTGATAAAACTGCGGCCATATATTCGGCGGGGTAATGCGATTTTAAATAGGCCGTTTGATACGCTATTAGAGCATAACAAGTTGAATGTGATTTATTAAAAGCATAGGAAGCGAATGCCTCCCAATCTTTCCATATTTTTTCTAATATTTCTCTTGAATGCCCATTAGTTTCTCCTCCATCCAAAAACTTAGGTTTTAGCTTATTTAAAAGATCGAAAATCTTTTTTCCCATCGCTTTTCTCAGTAAGTCCGCATCACCTTTAGAGAAATTAGCTAATTTTTGAGAAAGTTTCATTACTTGCTCCTGATATACAGTAATGCCATAAGTTTCTTTTAAAAATTCCTCCATTATTGGAATATCATATGAGATATCCTCTTTTCCATTTTTTCTATTAACAAATGAAGGAATGTACTCAAGTGGTCCAGGTCTGTACAATGCATTCATTGCAATTAAATCTTCAAAAACTGTAGGTTTTAAGTCTCTTAAATATTTTTGCATTCCTGCGCTTTCGTATTGAAATATTCCAACTGTACTACCATTTTGAAATAACTCGTAAGTTTTAGAATCATCAAGTGGTATGGAATCAATATCTAAATCCAGATTATGCTTGTATTTAATTAACTTAACTGTGTCTTTGATTAGTGTTAGTGTTTTTAAACCTAAAAAATCCATTTTCAATAATCCGGCACTCTCAACAACAGCATTATCATACTGAGTAACATATAAATTAGAATCTTTCGCGGTTGCTATTGGAACAAAATTTGTAATATCATCTGGTGTTATTATAATTCCACAAGCATGAGTACCTACATTTCTAAGACTACCCTCCAAAACTCGTGCTTGATTAATAGTTTCTGCTTGTAGGTCATCACCCTTAGATAATGATTTTAACTCCATTACATTTCCAAAATCCTCATTTCGTAAATCATCACTCAATTTCTTTTCATCTTTTTCAAAAATCTCCTTCAATTTGATGTTAGGAATTAGTTTTGCAATGCGGTCAGCATCACCCAGAGATAAATCTAAAACTCTAGCTGTATCTCTAATTGATGATTTAGCAGCCATTTTTCCATAAGTTATTATTTGAGCGACTTGATTAGAACCATACTTATCAATCACATACTCAATAACCTTATTTCTACCTTCATCATCAAAATCTATATCAATATCAGGCATACTAACTCTGTCAGGATTTAAAAATCTTTCAAAAAGTAAATCGTATTTAATTGGATCAACTTTTGTAATACCTAAACAATATGCTACAACTGAGCCAGCCGCAGAACCTCTTCCAGGTCCTACAGCAACACCCATAGATCTAGCTGCTTGAATTAAATCCTGGACAATTAAAAAATAACCTGGATATCCTGAATTTTTAATGACACTGAGTTCAAATATTATCCTGTCATTTAAATCATTTGAAATTTTATCGTAACATTTTTTGGCTCCCTCAAATGTTAAATATTTTAAATAATCGTTTTCTATGTCTTTGCTTAATTTATTCTTTTCGTGAAAAGATAAAGGGATTTTAAATTTTGGCAGTAAAACCTCTCTTGCCAAGTCATACTCTTCAATTTTATTTACAATCTCTTGCACTGAAATGAAAGAATTTGGTAAATCCTTAAATAAAAGTTTCATTTCATTGGGAGATTTAAAATAATACTCTTGATTAGGCAAACCATACCTAAATCCTCGTCCTCTTCCAATGGGCGTTGATTGTTTTTCTCCATCCTTTACACACAATAATATATCATGTGCATTAGCATCTTCTTTATTAATATAAAAACAATTGTTCGTTGGAACAATTTTAACGTTATGTTTGATTGAAAATTTTTGTAATACCTCGTTGGCTCTGTCCTCATCCTCTTGCCCATGTCTTACCATTTCTATATAAAAATCTTTTTGAAAAAGTGTTTTCCACCAAATAAGTGCTTCTTCAGCCTGAGTTTCACCAACATTTAAAATTTTTCTTGGAACTTCTCCATAAATACTTCCTGATAATACAATTAAATCATCTTTATATTTTTCAACAATATCTTTATCAATTCTTGGCACATAATAAAAGCCATCGGTATAACCTATAGAACACATTTTACAGAGGTTTTGGTAGCCATTTTTATTTTTAGCTAAAAAAACAATTTGAAAACCATCGTCACGATAACTTTTATCTAAATGATTGTTACAAACATTTAATTCACATCCAATTATTGGTTTAATTTTTGATTGATTTGAACCTTTTTCAATATTGTTATTATAGTTTTTTATTGTTTTGATAAAGTGAAAACATCCCATCATGTTCCCTTTGTCTGTAATTGCTAGAGCAGGCATTCCAAATTCACCTGCTTTATTAACCATATTTACTATTCTTGAAGTTGACTGAAGAACAGAAAATTGAGAGCTATTGTGTAAGTGAACGTATGTTGAATCTATTAATTCTTGAGGTATTTTTTCGCTAATTTTATTTTCTTCGTTATTTTCTTTAACTAAATTTTTTTTGATTTTTTCAGATTCCTCCTTAAGATTAAGGTGTTTTAAACCCAATAAACTTATTGGCTTATTTTCATCATTTCCTATACTGTCAATTAAATCTGGATATCCTTTGAAAACCGACTGATCGAAAACACCCTTTCTAACTAATTCAAAAAACACTCTAGAAGTTGCTTCAACGTCTGCTGATGCGTTATGGGCTTCATTGAATTTTTCTTTAAACAAAAGTGAATATATTTCAATTAATGTTGGAAATTTATACTTTCCTCCACGACCCCCTGGCAACTTACAAACATTAGCCGTCAACTCAGTACAAGTATCTAAAACATCTTTTTGAAAAATATCAATTGAGTTGCCTACTCTAAATAGTTCTGCTCCAATAATATTTATATCAAACTTTACATTATGTCCGACTAAAAAACCTGATTTATTATAATCGGAAACAAATAATTTTAAAACTTCATCTATATCTTTACCAAGTGCTATGGCTAAATCAGTTGAAATTCCATGTATTTTTTCGGCCTCAAATGGTATTGTAAAATTTTTTGGTTTTATTAAATAACTATGATTTGAAATCAAATCGCCTTTAGAATCATGTAATTGCCACGCCAGCTGAACACATCTAGGCCAATTGTCACTGTCCGAGATTGGCGCATTCCACTTTTTAGGAAGTCCAGTTGTTTCGGTATCAAAAACTAAAAACATTTTTAAAATAATTTATTTTTAAATTTAGCTATCATTTTCAATAAAAAACAGAAGATTTTATTTAAGTTATCAACTCGCAGACTTTTAATTAATTAGATTTGTTTGTTAAGAAAAAAAAATTAAATTTGCACCTCATTAATAACCAAGGTTTAGGACCTTACAAATTAATTTGATATGTCAGTAAAAATTA
>CALKEO010000053.1 GCA_938088195.1 uncultured Flavobacteriaceae bacterium
AAAAGTCATTTGTTGGCCCATAGAAATGATTTTAGAATTAGCTGAAACTTCTAAAAAGTCTGCTGTGGATTCAATTTCATTAGAAAGTTTCGTAGGGAGCGAGATACTGTTTATCATAATTTAATGGTTGTGACTAAAGGTACAAAGTTTTTACTTTATTTAATTTATTTTCGCATCAAACCATAAACCAATTCAACAATGAAAAAAACACTTTTAATACTCCTATTTGTTGCTCCAACTTTATTGTTTTCTCAAAAATCTGCAGGAACATTATCAAGAGAAGATGACTTGAGTAAAACCGCAATAGCAATGGGCGATGACTATGCTAATAACAATCATACTTTATGGAATGAAAAACTATCAGATAAAGCTATTGTTAGGGTAAATAATACTGTTATGGATGGAAAAACCGTAAAAGAAGTATTTAAATCTCACCATACTATTTTTAATAATATTAAAATAAATGATAGTTATGCTCATACTAATTATTTTAAAGGAGGTGATACATGGACAAACAACTGGTTTACTTGGGAAGGAACAGGAAATAAGACAGGTATAAGAACTTCAAATAGATCTCACTTTGATTATAAATGGGAGAACGGGAAAATTGTTGAGATGAATTGTTATTTTGACACAACAGCACTTAATATGGAGCTTGCAGCTCAGTAAATTAATTACCCTCCCAAGCGGAGGGTTTTTCTTTTACACCAATGGACACAACCCAAATCCCTTCTAATCCATTGATATCATTGCCTTAAGGTAGGATTCCTGTGTGGTGGTTTTAGGGGGGTGTTGTTTGGGGAAAGTGTGGATACATGTTTTGAAAAAAACTTCATTCTCTCTATCTTAGAGGAATTATTAATCATAAATCAATTAAAATGAAAAAATTAATTTTTCTTTTCGGATTATCTTGCATTTTCCTTTCATGTGATACAAAAACATTAGATAATGCACCTCTAAGTGGTTCAATGAATGAGAGTGATCAGAAAACCGCTATCGTTAGAAAGTTAGCTCAAGCATACCGAAATGGTAAGTTTGAAGATGCTAGAGAATATTTCACAAGTGATGGTATTCATTATGTAAATAATGTTAAATATACTACTGATGAAATTATAGATGGGTATAATTTTCACTCTGTTTTATATGATGACATTAAGCATATAGATCCAACAGTTACTTCTATGTATTATAACAATGGTGATATTTATACAAATCAGTGGTCAGATTGGTCAGGAAAGTCTAAGATAACTGGAGATGTATATGAAAATAGTTTTCACTGTTGGTGGAAATGGGAAGGAGATAAAATAGTTTCCACAAAATGTTATCTTGACCTTGCTGATATTATGAAAGAGGCTGCTTTATATCAAGAAAAAATGTCGCAATAATATTTAGCCCTCCCAAGTGGAGGGTTTTTCATTTACAATCATTCTTTATACCTTAGAGGTATTATTAACCATAAATCAATTAAAATGAAGAAATTAATTTTCACAACAACATTTTTTCTTGCTATTTCTATATCATACTCACAGTCAACAGCCATGATAGCAATTCTTTTAGAAGATGGAAAAGAAAGTGAGTATTTAGCAATTGAGAAAAATTGGAATATTGCAGCTCAAGCTATGGTTGATGCAGGAATGATAGCACAGTGGTCAGTGTGGAAAAGAACACCCAGAAAAGGAGATGAGAATTGGGCACAGTACTATGTCTTTAGAAGAACAACCAAAGCTCAAGACAATAACCCACAAAATTTTGATAATTGGAAAGAAGTTGCATCTAAAGCATTTAAAGGTAAAAGTCAAAAGGCAATTGATAAAATGCTAAGCTTTAATGGCATATTTAAAGACAGAAGAGAAAGACAATTTAAATGGGTATCTGCTACTGGATGGCTAGGTTTAGAATGGGAGATTGGTGACAAGGCATATTTTCATTTCATGAAACAGAAAAATGAAGATTTTATACAATATGAAGATCAACTATGGAAGCCTATAGCGCAACAAGAAATCCTTGATGGATACAGGAAGTTTTGGGGATTAGGTGAAATTATCTCAAAAGATGAACCTACAAAAGCTCTCAATACAGGTCATACTCACATTGCTTTTAATTTTATGACTAAAAAACAAAATAAACCTGCTATGGAAATTCCCGAAGATTTTTTAACCCAAAAAGCTTGGGAAGGACTTTCTAATTCAAGAGAAATGTTACCAGCTGAAGAATTAACCCTTATTTATACTACCTTATAAATATTAAGATTTAACGACCCTCCCATGCGGAGGGTTTTTCTTTTACACCAATGCCTCCAATCCAAATCCGCTCTAATCGATTGATTTCATTGCCTTAAGAGAAGATTCCTGTGTTGTGGTTTTAGGGGGGAGTTTGTAGTGTGTTTTGAAATTATTCCTTTTCTATCTATCTTAGAGGTATTATTAACCATAAATCAATCAAAATGAAAAAATTATTATTCCTATCTCTGGCTCTTTATTCATTCCTAACGTTCGGTCAAAACGTTGTCGTTATTGAATACAGACATGTCGAATCTGAAGACATAGCTGAATTTGAATCAAAGGAAATGAACTATTGGTCTAAAGTAAAGCAAAAGGGTATTGATGACGGCTATATGTTGGCTTCAGCCTTTTTTAGACTTATTGATGCTGGCAGAATTGACGATAAAACTATGCCAACTCATGCCTTTGTTCATGTTTACAAAGACTTTATGCAATTAGTGAATTCTACAAAAATGTGGTCAAATACTGAAAAGATACTTGGAATGGAGCAAAGTCTTGTTTCAACTAATGATATTTCCACTACAATGAGGATTCAACGATATAAATTGATAGACGAAATACTCCCATTAAGAGAATTTAAATATGCTGTTTGGAACTATGCTAAGCCAAAAGATTTTAATGGTTTTGTGAATGAAAACTTAAAATTATGGAAACCCTATTTCCAGAAAAAAGTAGGAAAAAACGGACTTGCTGGTTATGGGATACTAGCGAGAGTTCATCCTCAAGGAATGGAACAGTCGAGTGTCCTTACTTATGACCATTACACTGATTTAGCAAGTGCAATGCAAGCTCTATCACCAATGGATTATGATCAGTCCATAATATCGAAATCTAAGATGTCAGAATATGACCCTGATGGATTCAGATATAGGGTTTTACTAGAGCTTATACAACTTCAGGGGAGTGTTGAGTAAAAATGCTATATAACTAACCCTCCCAAGCGGAGGGTTTTTCTTTTACACCAATGCCTCCAATCCAAACCCCTTCTAATCCATTGATATCATTGCCTTAACGCAAGATTCCTGTGTTGTGGTTTTAGGGGGGAGTTGTTTGGGGGAAGTTTGTAGTGTGTTTTGAAATAAATCCTATTCTCTTTATCTTAGAGGTATTATTAACCATAAATCAATCAAAATGAAAAAAAAATCTTCTCTTATTATTTATATGTGTATTTAATATTTCTTTTTCTCAATTTGAAAAAATCAATACGTTCCAAAGCAAACTAATTGAAAATGAGATAACAGGAAGCAATGTCGCACTCGTATGGCAAAATGGAAAAGTAATTTATCACAATATTGAAAATAGCTATCACACCAATGGGAAGCCAATAAATGAAAACTCAATTTTCCCCATTTGGTCAATGTCAAAGCCAATAACAATAGTTGCCATGATGATTTTAAAGGAAAGAGGAATGATTGATTTTAAAGATAATGTTTCCAAATATCTCCTTGAATTTAAAAACTTAAAATGTAAAAATCCAGATGGATCCATATATCAATGCAAAAATTCTATTAGTATATTTGATTTACTTACTCATCGTTCTGGATACGGTTATTATGGGAATCCACAATTTTTTACAAGTACACTCAAATATGACAATCTTGCGGACTTTAGTAAGGATGTTGGAAGTCATCCAGTAGAGTTTGAGCCAGGTTCTGATTATCTGTATGGAATCAACATGGCAATATTAGGGAGGATTGTTGAAGTGGTTACAAAAAAAACTTTTTATGAATTCTTGAAAGAGGAAATATTTAATCCCTTAAAAATGAAGGACACCAAATTTTATCTGACCTCAAAAGACCGTTTAAGATTCCAACCTTTATATATAAATAATGGCTCTTTAAAAGGATATACTAATGATCTTGATGAATTAAGTTATGACACAAACAACAAAGCCTATTTTGGTGGTGAAGGATTAACATCTACTCTTAACGATTATTCAAAATTTTGTCAAATGCTTGTTCAAGGGGTTAATTATGAAGGAAAACAAATTATTTCTCAAAAAAGTATTGATGAAATGACAGGGTCATATTCAAAGTTAGATGACGATCCATTTGATTATGGATATTCATTATTTGTACTTTCAGATCCAGAGCTTGATGGCACTAACAGTTCAAAAGGAATTTTTGGATGGTCAGGATATCATAACACTCATTTTTGGATAGATCAAGAAAAAAACTTGTTTGGTCTTTTCATGACAAGGGCAAGAGAATTTTCTTTTGGAATTCAAAAAGAATTTAGAAGAGCCGTTTATACTTCAATAAATAATTAGTAATGTTTACTTTTTGTATTACTTATTTAAAATTTCTAACCCTCCCAAGTGGAGGTTTTTTTTTATACCAATGGAGACGATCCAAATCCTCTCTAATCTATTGCAATAATTGATCTAATCTAAGACTCTATTGCATAGTAGGTGATTAATCGTAAATAAAAGAGTATTTATTAATCAATAATAGCCTGATAAACCTGAGTTCGGAGTTTACCATGATCATCAATATTTTGGGCAGGAATTAATTGTGTAAAATAGACAACTATCAATTCCTCATTTGGATCAACCCAATAAGAAGAGTGATATGCTCCACCCCATCCATATTCTCCAAGCGAACCCATTTGTCCTCTAACACCTATATCTGTAGCAATGGAAAATCCAAGTCCAAATCCCGTTCCCTCTGACCAAGGAAAAGAAACAGATCCCAAATGGTCAGTCGTCATCAATTCAATGCTTTTACGAGATAAAATCCTATTCCCATCATAAGTTCCTCCATTTAGCATCATTTGTAAAAATTGAGCATAATCTTTTGCAGTACTTAAAAATCCTGCT
>CALKEO010000054.1 GCA_938088195.1 uncultured Flavobacteriaceae bacterium
GGATTCAGGAACAAAACACGATTGGTTTTGTCATATTCTATTTTTAAAATGTGTGAGTGGCCACAAATAAAAATTTTAGGCCGTTCTTTTAAAATTAGTGTCTTGCTTATTTTATTGTAAAAGGGAGGTTTTCCACCAATATGAATCATAGAAACTTTTACTTTTTCACACATGAAAGTATTGATTTCTTTTAGAGAAGATCTAACTACATGGTTGTCAATATTTCCGAAAACAGATTTAACTTTTGTTATTTTTTCTAATTCATCAAGAACTTCAATTTTTCCAATATCACCAGCATGCCATATTTCATCAGCTTGTTTCGCATATTTAATTATTGCCTTATCAATGTAACTGTGAGTATCTGATAATAATAGAATTTTTTTCAAATAATTATTTTTTTGATTTTCTTAATAAGGTATATTTGACCTATTAACAAAAGTAGTATTTCTCTTGCGATATTTATTAGAATTGTCTTTTAATGGTGCTAATTATCACGGTTGGCAAATACAACCTAATTCCATTTCTGTACAAGAAATAATTGAGAAGTGTGTTTCTACTATTTTAAATAAAAAAATAAGTGTTGTAGGTGCGGGGAGAACCGATACTGGGGTCCACGCTTCATATTTTTGTGCTCATTTTGATTTGGATACAGTAATCGTTGATAAATCAGATTTTATTTATAAACTTAATTCTTTTTTACCTAGTGATATTGCAATAAAAAACATATACCTAGTAAAGCAAGATTTCCATGCTAGATTTGATGCTGTGAGTAGAACTTATCAATATAAATTAAATACGTCTAAAAATCCTTTTCTATCAAATGATTCGTATTTTCTAAAAAAGGAAATTGATTTTTGTAAAATGAATTTAGCTGCTCTAAAGCTTTTTGATTACACCGATTTCAAATGTTTTTCCAAGTCTAATACTGATGTTCATACTTTTGATTGTGATATTAGAAGTGCTAGTTGGACATTTAAAGAAAACTACTGGGTTTTTGAAATATCTGCCAATCGTTTTCTAAGGAACATGGTTAGAGCTATAGTTGGGACTTTGATTGAAATTGGTGAAGGTAAGTATGAAACAAATCATATGGATAAGGTCATAAAAAGTAAAAATAGAGAGGTCGCTGGCTATTCTGTTCCAGCGCAAGGCTTATATTTGACTAATATTATTTACCCAGCAAATTTTCTATTGGATGAGTAAAGATTCTAATTTATTTGATATAAAACTTTTTAAAAGGTTAATAGGCTATGTGCTTATTTATAAATCTACTTTTATTTTTGTTGCGATTTCAGCTGTTTTAATATCTATTTTTTCAACTCTAACACCTTATTTAATTAAAATAGCAGTTGATGATTATTTAGCATTGGGAAAATATGATGAATTTATTTATTTGATCTGTTTTATGCTTTTAAATCTTTTACTAACCGTAATTTTTATGTTTCTATTTAGTTACTATGCTAACCTTTTAGGTCAAAATGTTGTTTTCGATTTAAGAGTCAAACTTTTTAAACATATTCTTAATTTCAAGATGGGTTATTTTGACAAATCTTCTGTAGGAAGATTGGTTACAAGAGCAGTAAATGATATGGAAACAATTGCCAGTATTTTTAGTCAGGGTCTTTTTATGATAGTTGCCGATCTTTTACAAATGTTTTTAGTTATAATTATAATGTTAGTTATCAGTTGGAAATTAAGTCTGTCAGTTTTTTTTGTGCTTCCTTTTATACTATTTGCAACAAGAAAATTTCAAAAATCGATGAAGGTAGCTTTCAATGAAGTTAGAGCTGAAGTTGCTAATTTAAATTCTTTTGTACAGGAAAGGATAACTGGAATGAAAATTGTTCAAATTTTTAATAGAGAGAAAATAGAGTATGATAATTTTATAGAAATCAACAAAAAACATAAGAAAGCATGGCTTAAAACAGTTTGGTATAATTCTATTTTCTTTCCTATAGCAGAACTATCTACATCTGTCACTGTTGGTTTAATTGTTTGGTATGGCGGATTAAATTCAATTTTAGAAGATTCCGATATAACACTTGGAATCATATTCTTGTTTATTCAATTATCACAAATGTTATTTCGTCCGTTGAGACAAATAGCTGATAAGTTTAATACACTTCAAATGGGAATGGTCGCAGCCAACAGGGTTTTCAAAATATTGGATACTGAGAGTAAGATTTTAAATTCAGGGAATTTATCTTATGATTCATTTTTTGGAAATATTAAATTTAATAATATTACTTTCTCATACAATGAGGGTGCGGATGTTTTAAAAGACATTTCTTTTAATGTTAATAAAGGTGAAAAGATTGCTATAGTTGGTGCAACTGGTTCTGGAAAAACAACTATAATAAACCTTTTGACTAGATTTTACCAAACAACACAAGGCTCTATCGAGATTGACGATATTAATATCAATAATATGGATCTTAATTCTTTGAGGTCTAATATAGCATTGGTCTTGCAAGATGATTTTTTATTTGCGGATTCCTTATTAAATAATATTACTATTTGGGATAAAACGATATCATTTGACAATGTTGTAAAAGCAGCAAAAAAAATTGGAATACACGATTTTATAATGTCTTTACCAAACGGATATAATTATAATGTAAAGGAAAGAGGGGTTATGATTTCCCAAGGTCAGAGGCAACTTATATCTTTTTTAAGGGCATATTTAAAAAACCCTTCAATTTTAATTTTGGACGAGGCTACATCATCTATTGATTCTAATTCTGAAGAATTAATACAGAGTGCGATTTTAAAAATTACTGAAAACAAAACTTCTATAATAATAGCACACAGGCTTTCAACTATATTAAATTCAGATAGAATTTTGGTTATGGATTCTGGAAAATTAGTTGAGCATGGTTCTCATTTGGAATTAATAAATAAAAAGGAGGGTTATTATAAAAACCTTTATGAAATTCAATTTAAAAGCTCTGAAATCAAACCAGTTCAGCTTCAATCATAGCTATTAGATTCTCATCGTTACTATATTTAAAAATCTCTCCATTTTTGATAAAACTGATTTTTCCGTTTTCTTCTGAAACAACTATAGCTATTGCATCAGTTTTTTCAGTGATACCAAAGGCGGCTCTATGTCTAAGTCCTAATCGAGAATTTATTTTCTTATTTTCAGAAACAGGAAGAACAACCCTAGCCGCAGTGATAAAATTACCATCGATAATAACTGCTCCATCATGAAGA
This sequence comes from uncultured Flavobacteriaceae bacterium, assembly GCA_938088195.1. Taxonomy (GTDB): domain Bacteria; phylum Bacteroidota; class Bacteroidia; order Flavobacteriales; family Flavobacteriaceae; genus MAG-121220-bin8. Next base: position 3,217 of record CALKEO010000054.1, read on the forward strand.
GGACTATTTTTGTAAAAAATACTTTCTATTATCGGCGATGAAATTTCTAAATAAAGGTTATCTCCTGAATTTTTAATGAAATCAAGACTATTATTTCTTTCTATAATAAATAATGCTCCGGTTTTAGTTGAAACTAATTTTTTACAACTTTTCATAAATTCATCAATATTCATTTGACTAATTTCCATCGAAGGTTTAAAAATATTGACGTATTTATAATAAAGCTTATTGTTGGTTAGATTATTTGAACCTAGCATTAAAAGAAACTTTCTTATTTCTTGTTGAAATACAACTATTAATGCAAAAACTCCAACACTAATAAACTGACCTAGCAGATTACTTAGAACATTCATGTTAAGTACATCCGTTAATTTCCATATTAAATAAATAATAATAATGCCAATTAATATATTAATGGCAGCTGTTCCTTTCACGAGTTTATAGACATAGTAAAGTAAGATTACAACAAGAATAATGTCTATAACATCAATTATATCAGGTATTAAAAAATTAAATTTATCCAATTTGAAAAATAATTTATATAAAAGTAATTAAAAATGAATTAAGAGGAACTAATAAGAAAATTAGTTAATTTAATTATTTCTTTTGCTTCTTTTACATCATGTACTCTGAGTATATTAGCCCCTTTGGATAAGGCTACAGTATTTAAACATGAAGTTCCGTTTAATGCATTTTTTGGATCATTATTTAGAAGTTTATAAATCATGGATTTTCTGGAAATACCTACAAGAATGGGACAATCAAGTTCCTTGAAAAAAGATAAATCATTTAAAATTTGATAATTGTGTTCAAGGGTTTTACCAAATCCAAATCCAGGGTCAATAACTATATCAATAATTCCTAACTCTCTAGCTCTAAATATTTTTTTAGATAAATTAGTGATGATATCATTCACCACACTATTGTAAATGGGTTTATTTTGCATGGTCTGGGGACTTCCCTGCATATGCATCATAATGTAGGGAATGCCAAGCTCTGCAATGCAATTAAACATATTTGGATCTAATTCCCCCGCCGAAATGTCATTAACAATTGAGGCACCACTGTTAACCGCTTTTTTTGCTACTTCACTTCTAAACGTATCAACAGAAACTATTGCTTCATTAAATTTACTTTTTATTAATTCAATTGTTGGTATGACTCTTTTAATCTCATCATCTTTTGTAACCTTTTTTGAACCAGGTCTAGAACTACATCCACCTACATCAATGATGTCTGCACCATCTTCTAACATTTTTTCAACTTGTTTTAAGATTTTTTTATTGGAGTCAAACATTCCACCATCATAAAATGAATCAGGTGTTATATTTAAAATGCCCATAATCTTTGGTGATAAAAAATCCATTAATTTACCCTTAATGTTTATTGTCATTTTGATTTTGAATTTTTTAATAACTTTTTACAAAAGTAATCTACCTATTTAAATTTTTTCAACGAAATTTACATAAAAAACTATTAGTCATCAATACTTCTAAACAATACGATATAGTCACTGCAGGTTGCAGAAATCTTTTTTTAAATAAGATGAAAGATTATGGTAGTGCTTGGAGGATCCTTAGATTATCTTCTTTAACAGATCAAATTTTTATTAAAGCACAAAGAATAAGAAGTTTGCAAACTAATAAAATTAGAAAAGTTGATGAGGGTCAAAACTCAGAGTTTGTAGGAATTATTAATTATTCTTTGATGTCACTCATACAAATTCAAAATGGAATTGCAGAAACCCCTGATATGGATTTGGAAACTGCCTTAGAACTTTATGACAGTCATTTAGCTGAAACCAAAATTTTAATGGAAAATAAAAATCATGACTATGGCGAAGCTTGGAGAGATATGCGAGTTAGCTCTTTGACTGATTTAATTATTCAGAAAATTTTAAGAATTAAACAAATTGAGGATAATCAGGGTAAAACTTTAGTGAGTGAAGGAATAGCCGCTAATTACCAAGACATGATTAATTATTCAGTATTTGCATTGATTCATCTTCAAAAAAAATAACTTTTTATGTATTGGATATTAAAAAAATTATCTAATATGTTTTTAACTCTATTTGGGGTAGTTACAATTATATTTTTTCTTTTTAATGTTTTGCCAGGTGATCCAGCTCAAATGATGTTAGGTCAAAATGAAGATTCTGAACAACTTATTCAAATAAAAAAAAAATATGGTTTTGATAAACCTGCAATTATTCAATACTTATATTATTTAAATGATTTGTCTCCAATTTCTATTCATTTCAACGAATCTCAAAATTTATCTTTTTTAAAAAAAGATAAATATAATTACGTTGGGCTTTTATCTTTCGAAAAATATAAAGTTGTATTAAAAACACCCTATCTTAGGGAATCTTACCAAAAAAATGGTGTAACTGTTGTAGAAATAATAAAAAATACTTTTCCAAATACTGCTGTTTTAGCATTATCCTCTATTACTATTGCAATTATTTTGGGTATGTTTCTTGGAATTTTCTCAGCACTGAATAAAAATAATTGGATAGACTATTCCATTCAACTAATAAGTACATTAGGAATGAGTGTTCCTTCTTTTTTTAGTGCTATTTTATTTGCTTGGTTGTTTGGATATCTTTTGAGAGACATTACTGGATTAAATATGACAGGAAGTTTATATGAGTTGGATGATTACGGTGAAAATTTAAATATTAATCTCAAAAACCTAATCTTACCATCCTTAGTTTTAGGAATAAGGCCCGTTGCAGTTATTTCACAAATGATGAGGAATTCTCTTTTGAAAGTTTTATCTCAGAATTATATTAGAACAGCATACGCCAAAGGTTTAAGTAAGTTTCAAGTGATTAAAAATCATGCTATTAAAAATTCACTTAACCCAGTTATCACTGCCCTTTCAGGTTGGTTTGCAAGTATGTTAGCTGGTTCTGTATTTGTCGAGTACATTTTTGGATGGAATGGTCTTGGAAAAGAAATAGTAGATTCATTAAATACTTTGGATGTTCCTGTGTTGATTGGAGCTGTTTTAACTATAGCTTTTATTTTCATTTTGATTAATATATTTGTGGATGTAATATATACATGGTTGGATCCAAAAGTTAAGTTAGAATAAAATTTATAAAATAATGAGAAAAAAAATTGTTGCAGGAAATTGGAAAATGAATAACGATTTAAATCAGACAATAGATTTAATAAATGAGTTAAAAGAATTAAAAAATATTAAAGATGTAAGTGTTATGATTGCACCTGCATATCCTTTTTTAAAAACTTCACATGATCTTTTAGAGGACTCACCAATTGAGGTTGTTTCGCAAAATGTTCATCAAAAGAGTAATGGTGCTTACACAGGGGAAGTTTCTATTGAAATGTTACAAAGTATTGGCGTATCAACAACTCTAATTGGTCACTCTGAAAGAAGAGCTTATTTTAATGAAAGTGATGATGTTTTATTAGCAAAGACTGAGTTTGCACTGGATAATAATTTTAATATTATTTTTTGTTTTGGTGAAGAGCTCTCTGATAGGAAATCCAAAAAGCATTTTGAAATTGTTAAGATTCAACTTGACAATACCGTCATGAAAATAAAAAAAGAATCTTGGAAAAATATAATTCTTGCTTATGAACCAGTTTGGGCTATTGGCACAGGTGAAACTGCCTCTCCAGAACAAGCACAAGAGATGCATGAGTTTATAAGAAATTGTGTTGAAAATACTTTTGATAAATCTATTTCCGAAGAGGTTTCCATCCTCTATGGAGGTAGTGTGAAACCTTCAAATGCAAATGAGATTTTCAATAAGAAAGATGTTGATGGAGGCCTTATTGGAGGTGCTTCATTATCGGCAAAAGATTTCAAACTTATTATTGAAGCAAATAGTTCCCTTTAAAAATTTTGTAAATTAGTGTAGTCATGAGCACTAAAGAAAAAGTATCTGAGAAAGAAATAGTAGAAACCGATTCAGTTCACGAAAATGAAATTATTCTTTATAATGATGATGTAAATACTTTTGATCATGTCATTAGAACTTTAATTCAAGTTTGCGAACACACTTCAGAGCAAGCTGAACAATGTTCATTGATTGTTCACTATAAAGGAAAGTGTAGTGTTAAGTCAGGTACTTTTTCAGACTTAAAACCCAGATGCACTAAACTTCTTCAAGCAGGTCTTAGTGCTGAAATCATTTAACTTATTATATTTGCCAAATATGAAAAATATATTTTTTTTAATTGCCATATTATTTAGCCATTCAACACTATCTCAAAACTTTAAACAAATGAAAGAAACAATTCATCAATTTGAACTAACAAATTTAGCTGGTGAAAAATTTAATATGTCTAGTTTAAAGGGAAAAAAAATAATGATTGTAAATACCGCTTCCAAATGTGGACTTACTTATCAATATGAAATTTTGGAAAAACTTTACAATGATTTCAAATCTGAAAATTTTGTAATTGTTGGATTTCCATCAAATAATTTTTTATGGCAAGAACCAGGTTCAAATGAAGAAATTGCAAAATTTTGCTTAGAAAATTATGGGGTTTCATTTCCAATGATGGAAAAGGTTTCTGTAAGAGGCTCTAAGATGCATCCTTTGTATAAATTTTTAACTGATAAGAATAAAAATGGTTATAAAGATTCCTCTGTTAAGTGGAATTTTCAAAAATATTTAATTGACGAAAATGGTTATTTAGTTAAAATTATTTCCTCTAGAGTTAAACCTGATGATCCCTCTGTTTTAGACTGGATTAAGAGTTAATTTGTAATGAAAAAAAATATCAAAGGATTTACCACAAGATGTATTCATGATGGAGAATTAATTGATTATAAATATAAAGGTGCAGTTTCGCCACTATATATAAGTACTGCCTATGATTATTTAGAGGTTGAAGATCATAAATATCCAAGATATTTTAATACTCCAAATCAGTTAGCCCTTTCAAAAAAAATCTCTTCATTAGAAAATTGTGAAAAATCGTTAATTTTTGGATCTGGTATCGCAGCTATTTTTGCATCAATGTTTTCGTTTTTGAAATCTGGTGACCATGTTGTTTTTCAATCTTCTCTGTACGGTGGAACAATAAATTTAATTCTTAAAGAATTTAAAAAATTCAATATTGAACATTCGTTAGTTGAATCATTAGAAATTGATGATTATAAAAAAGAAATTAAAAGCAACACTAAATTAATTTATATCGAAACACCAAGTAATCCGCTTTTACAAATAATTGATTTAGAGTTAGTTGCTGATTTGGCTAAAAAAAACGATTTAATTTCAATAATTGATAACACTTTTGCTAGTCCGATAAACCAAAATCCAGCAAATTATGGAATAGACATTATTATTCATAGTGCCACAAAATACCTAGGGGGGCACAGTGATATTTTGGCTGGAACAATTTCATCCTCTAAAATTTTAATTGATAAAATATTAGAATCATCTATAAATTATGGTGGTAATTTAAGCGAACATACTGTTTGGCTTTTGGAGAGAAGCATAAAAACATTGTCCTTAAGAGTCAAAGCTCAAAATACTAATGCACTTAAAATTGCAGAGTTTTTAAACGGAAATGAAAATATAAAGTCTGTTTATTATCCAGGATTAAAATCTCACCCTCAACATGAGTTAGCCAAAAAACAAATGTATGGCTTTGGAGGTATGTTATCCTTTTTGTTAAAAGACGAAAAGAAATCTGATACGTTCACTAGATATCTGAAAATTATAAAACCAGCGATGAGTTTGGGTGGAGTAGAATCTACGATAACTTCTCCTTCTCTAACTTCGCATTCAAAAATTTCTAAGGAAAAAAGAGAAAAATTTGGAATTTCAGATGGTTTATTAAGATTTTCAGTGGGAATTGAAGATTATGATGATTTAGAAAATGATTTGACTAAAGCTTTTCAAAAAATATGAAAAATATTAAATTAGATATATTAGCCTTTGGCGCACATCCAGATGATGTAGAATTAGGTTGTGGGGGAACGATTGCAAAAGAAATTTCAAATGGAAAAAAAGTTGGTATTATCGATTTAACAAGAGGAGAGTTGGGTACTAGAGGAAGTGCAGAAATTAGAGATTCGGAATCCAATAATTCTTCAAAAATATTAGGAATCTCGATAAGAGAAAATTTAAATTTTAAAGATGGGTTCTTTTTAAATGATCAAGTTCATCAGTTAAAAGTTATAGAATGTATAAGGAAATATAAACCAGAAATAGTCCTTTGTAATGCACAAGATGACAGACATATTGATCACCCAAAAGGGGCTAGTTTGGTTAGTGATTCATGTTTTTTAAGCGGTTTAGTAAAAGTTAAAACAAAATTCAATAATCATGACCAGACATCTTGGAGACCAAAGTCTGTATACCATTACATTCAATGGAAAAATTCTTCTCCAGATTTCTTAGTAGACATTTCAGGTTTTGTCGATGTTAAATTGAAAGCCATTAGAGCTTATAAATCCCAATTTTTTGATTCAAACAATAATGAACCAGAAACATTAATTAGTAAAAAGAATTTTTTAAATGATGTAATAAATCGTTCAGCAGATTTAGGAAGGTTAATTGGAGTTGATAATGCTGAAGGTTTTACAACTAATAGAGTGATAGGAATAAATTACTTGAACGATATCAAATAAAAGTTTTTTATATCTAACTAATCTATTAAATTTGCGCCTTGTTATGGTGGTTGTAGCTCAGTTGGTTAGAGCGCCTGATTGTGGTTCAGGAGGTCGTCGGTTCGAGACCGATCTTCCACCCAAAGGGGATTCAAGAAATTGAGTCCCTTTTTTTATTAATAAATCATTAATTTAGGTTTATGAAAAAATACACATTACTATTTATAGCCCTATTTATTATTTCTTGTTCTGATAACGATGATACTGAACTAAAACCCTTTTATGTTGCTGATAATGGAGTAACAATAAAAGCAAAGGATTGGGTTACTGTAGGAACAACTGCAGACCTTAATGGGGTAACTTATACTGCTGTTGATTTAGCTTCATTAAAGGAATGGATAAAAGATAGTAAGGATTTGAGTAAAGTAGTTACAACTTTTGTTAGCGATACAACACATTCACAGTTTGCTATGCTTTTTCATAGAAAAGTAGTTGGTTTTTTTCCTATTAAAGGAATTGAAAGTTGGGATATTAGCAACTTTAACGATATACAAGGAATATTTTATTCAAGTCAGCCAGTTGAGTCGGACTTAAGTGGGTGGGATGTTTCTAAAGTAACTATTATGGGATTGTCTATGGGGGTAGGAGATGTAAATCCTAATATTAATAATTGGGATGTTAGCAATGTAACAGATATGAGGGGTTTTTTCAGCGGCAATTCTGTATCACATATTGAAGGAATGGATTTAAGTGGTTGGGATGTTTCAAAAGTTACCAATTGTAACAATTTTTATAATAATATTACTGATTGGCCAGAATCTAAAAGACCAAACTTCACAAATTGTAATCCAGATTAACTGTCTCTTATATATTTTGTTCAAATACAAAAAGCTAATTAAAAATACTTTCCAACTTTAGAGATTCAGAGGGTAAAACAGTTTCAATACTATTAGTGTATCCTTTTAGAGTTGAATAAAATTGATCGACGCTAATGTCGAAAACTTCAAGAAATATGGTTTTCCAATTACTGTTTGTTGGGTCTCTTAACCAAAAATCTTTTAAAACCAATTGAAAAGCTTCTGATTCTGTTGAACCCTTTTTCTGCAATTCTTTAACAAGAGCCAAAAACATAAATACAGAGGATGAATAATTAGAATCTACCATATTTGATGTGGAAAATTTTTCAAAAATTTCTGGATTATTAATCACAGAAATGTCTACTCTATTTTGATCGACTTTAAAATAATTATATGAATAATATTGTTGTATGTAAAGAGATTCAAATGAAGCAGCACCTCCTTCGGACATCCATTTTAGTTCTATATTTCCATCAAAGAAATTTTTTGAAAGAGACATTTGGTAGACGTGAAAATATTCATGGTCAATTACCGAATATCGATGCATATAGTTATATATAAATTCATCATTTGGAATTTCTAAAACCATGTACTTATCGTTAACCGCTCCTCCGTTTCCACTAATTGAAGCACCAGATGCATCCCCAATTTTACTTCTGTAAGGTTTATCCACATTACTATTCCAAGCATAAATTGGTAATTCATAGAAGTAATTTGTCGCTTTAATTGGAATTAAATCATCAAGATTTTTCATGATAACGTAAAACTCACTTATCCAATCTGAGGGGAGACTTTCATGAATATTATATTCAAATGTAAACTCAGTTGGGTTGTTCAAAGGCAATTCTTCTTCACTGTCACTACAAGAAAGAATTAAAATGGCAGATATTAGGTATATTATTTTTTTCATTTAAAAGTCTATGATTTATTATTAAAATTACTGAAATTTCTTTTAAAAAATTGGTTTATGTTAATATGGTATTTTAGGGCATTAAAAATTATCAAATTAAAAATTTTAGATACTTAAAATTATCTAATTAATAAAAAATTCGACTTATTTGTTTTTAAATACTTAGTAATTATATAATTAAATTAGATTAACAAAAAATTTATTTTATGGGAACTTTAGAATCTACAATTATTGAGTATCAACCCGATTTAACTAATGCTATTGATACAGTGTGGGTTGCTCTTTGTGCAGCTTTAATATTTTTTATGGAGGGTGGTTTTGCATTATTAGAATCAGGTTTTGTGAGATCTAAAAATGCAATGAGTATTATAGCAAAAGTATTTATTGATATTGTATTTGGAGGACTAATATTTTATGTAGTTGGTTTTGGAATAGCTTACGGAGCTTCCAATGGTTGGTTTGCGTTCGATTTTGGAGTTTCTGAAAATGATTTAGGTCTTGGTCTGACTGTGTCTAATCAACTTTTTTGGTTTATCCAGTTAGGTTTTGCTATTGCTGCTATTTCAATAGTTTCAGGTGCTTTAGCTGAGCGAATGAAACTTTGGTCATATACAATTTTAGTTTTGGTTTTTTGTGGTATTATGTATCCTATGGTTGCTAATTGGGTATGGAACCCTCAAGGTTGGTTATCATCTGCCGGATTTAACGATTTTGCTGGTTCTGCTGCTGTGCATGCCATGGGAGGATTTGCTGCTCTTGCAGCGGCAATGGTACTGGGTCCAAGATTAGGAAAATATAAAGCCGATGGTAAGCCAAATACAATTCCTGGACATAATATTCCACTAGCTGCTATAGGATGTTTTATTTTATGGTTCGGTTGGTTTGGATTTAATCCGGGATCAACTTTGGGAGCGGTCGGAAATTGGGATTTAATAGGAAAAGTAATTACTAATACTTTTTTAGCATCAGCTGCTGGAGGAATTTCAACTATGATATACACCCAATTTAGATATGGATTAATTGACATTACAATGGTAATAAATGGAATTTTAGCGGGCTTAGTTTCTATTACAGCAGGATGTAATATTGTAGATGCATCTTCTGCTATAATAATTGGTTTGGTTGCAGGTATTTTAGTGGATGTGGCAGTTCAAGTTATTGATAAGATGAAAATTGATGACCCAGTAGGTGCTATTGCAGTTCACGGAGTTAATGGTTTTTTTGGTGCTATTGCAGTTGGTTTATTTGCTTCCGAAGAAGGATTATTATTTAGCGGAGATTCTGCTTTATTTTTGGTTCAATTAAAGGGTGTTTTAGTAATTGCACTTTTTTCTTTTATTTTTACGTACTTGGTTATGTATTTAATGAAAAAGACTATTGGAGTAAGAATACCGGTTGAAGAAGAAAGGGTAGGGATAGACGCTGCTTCTTTTGGGTTAGAATCGTATTCTAATTTTGAATAATTATAAAAATTAAAATTTATGAAAAAAGTAGAAGCCATAATTAGACCTTCAAAGCTGAAGGCTATACAAAAAGCATTAAAGGCAGTTGATATTCCTTGTATTACAGTTATTCCAGTTTCAGGATCTGGTTTGCAAAAAAGTTACACTAAAATTTATCGTGGAACAGAGCAATCGCTGGCCCTTCAAAATCGAACCATGATTATTTGTGTGGTGAGCGATAAAAATTTAGAGAAATGTGTCGACTCTATTTTAGAGTACGGTTCTGATGGACAAGTTGGAGATGGTAAAATATTTATTTATGATGTTCAAGATGCGATCCGTTTAAGCACTAAAGTAAGAGGAGATAAAGCTATTATTTAAATTATAATAATTTTTAGGCTTATTTTTCTTGGACAGATGTGTCTTCTGGAGGAAGCATTGTAAATGCTATTTCATTTCCACTTATTTTAAAAATCATCTTTCTTAAAATTGTTTTTTGAATTTTAATGTTTGTTCCTTTGCTTGAAACTGTTTTAGTTTCAAATCTAGTTTCATCCACCCGAAAATCAAGTTCTAAACCAGCCATAGGCATACTGAATTTATTTTTTTCATCCTCATCTAAAACCATAGCTTCTTCTTCGGATCTACCAACCCAAGACATAACAAGCTTATTATCTTTTTGGTATAGTTTAAACTTTAGTGGAAATTCATCACTGCCGTAAATTCCCTCAAAAGATTTTAGTTCCTCAATTGAATGAAAGCTTAAGCCAGTTCCATCAGATTCGGAATCCTGGGAAAAAATAAAATTTGTAGTTAGTAATAAAACGATAAAAAAAGAGAAGATTTTTTTCATAATAGCTACAATATATAAAATAAACTCGTTATATATTATAATTATTAGACAACTTCGTTAAGAACGTAATCCCATAATTTAATTCTCATTTTTAATGCCTTTTCTGATGCTATTGTCGCCTCTTCCCATTTTATTGGATCTGAACCACAAAGATTATTAATCATTTTTAAAGCCATAGGTCCATGCTCATCTGCATCCAATTCAATATGTCTTTCTAAATAATAAATTAAAAGATCTGTTTTAATATTCTTTTCTGAGGATAATTTTTTCACAATTTCTATAAACATATCGGGAATTAAATCTTCTCTACCAAAAGTAAAAACGCTTGCTATGACATGGTTTTTATTAGTCTTTATAATATCAAAAGTAAAATCCATAAATTCTTTAACGACAGAGGGAATGTTGAATTTTTTTACACTTTCATAATAAGATTGGCTGCTATTTATTTCTTTTATAAATTTTTTTATCAAATTAGTATTAGCGCCGAGATTTTCCATAGATTCTAAATACAATTCAAAATGACTTTTTGGGTTGTTATTCATATCTATGTCACTTTCTTCAGCTAAAACTATTTCGTTTACAAGTTTTCCAGAAAAATTATTTTGATTTGGAGTCCATGGGACACTAGTACATGTTAAGTTTTTTTGTAAAGCTTTTATTAATGACATGAAATCCCAAACAGCAAACACGTGATTTTCCATAAAAAGAGTGATTTTTTCTTTTGTATCAAGTGCGTGGTATAGTGGATGAGAAATTAGTTTGTTTCGAGTTGGATTTAAACTGTCCTGAAGAGCATCTATTTGAGTCATTATTATATTTTAAAGTGCAAAAATATATGATTTATTTAATTTTTAATTAAGAATAAGAAGACTTTATTATTCATTATATTTATTTATGGATTTTGGAATTGTAATTACGTTTATTGTTTCTTCAGTAATATTAACTTTAAGCCCAGGTCCTGATATTTTATATGTAATTTCTCAAAGTTTTTATAAGGGCAAAAAAACAGGTATTTTAATATCGTTAGGATTGACTACTGGATTATTGCTCCATACTCTTTTGGTGGTACTTGGGCTATCATTTTTAATTAGAGAAAATGAATTCATTTTTTTTGTATTAAAGTTAATTGGCGCTTTATATTTTATATACTTAGCAATAGTAGTCTATGGAAAAAGAAAAAATATAACAGATAATGATGTTTATGAATCTGAAAATAATAATTATTTTAAAAAAGGTTTGATCATGAATCTAGTAAATCCTAAAGTGAGTTTATTTTTTATTGCACTTTTCCCAAATTTCATATTTCATGATACGTTAAATTCTGAGATTCAATTTTTTATTTTAGGTTTAATATTTTGGTTTCAGGCTAATTTTATTTTCATAGGGTTTTCACTTTTTTCAAGTAAAATAAAAGATTTTTTATCTCCTAATAATTCCCTAACTAATAAAAGGTATTTAATTGAAATTAGCGTGTATGTTTTTTTCTCAATTTGGATATTAAAATAATTAATAAACTAACTTTATAAGATGTCAATTGTAAAAGTTATAGAGTGTCCAAGAGATGCAATGCAGGGAATTAAAGATTGGATTCCGTCAAAAAACAAAATCGATTATATTCAATCTTTACTTTCAGTGGGATTCGATGTAATAGATTTTGGAAGCTTTGTGTCGCCAAGAGCAGTCCCACAAATGAAAGACACACATTATGTATTAGACAATTTAGATTTAACTAACTCAAAATCTAAATTATTATCAATTGTGGCAAATTTTAGAGGAGCCAAAGAAGCTTGTAGCTTTTCAAAAATTGATTATTTAGGTTATCCATTTTCAATTTCTGAAAATTTTCAAATGAGAAATACTAATAAAACTATAAACGAATCCATTACTGAGCTCAAGAAAATAATATCAATTTGTGATAAACACGATAAAGAGATAGTTATATATCTCTCAATGGGTTTCGGCAATCCTTACGGAGATCCATGGAATTATGAAATAGTCGATAAGTGGATATCAGTTCTCAAATTATTAGGAATAAAAATTATTTCAATTTCAGATACAATCGGAGCTGCTAAAAAGGATGATGTTTTTGAGGTCTTTTCTAAAGCTATTGTGGATTATCCTAATATTGAATTTGGAGCACATTTTCATACAAATCCTGGTAAATGGTATGATAAAATTGATTCAGCTTACAGGGCTGGATGTTTAAGGTTTGATTGTGCAATTCAAGGTTTTGGAGGTTGTCCAATGGCTAAGGACGAACTTACTGGAAATTTTCCAACCGAAAAGTTAATTTCTTATTTTAATTCAAAAAAAGTCGAGTTAAATATAAATTCCTTAAACTTTGAATCGGCTTATAATTTTGCAAGTAAAATTTTTATAAAATCATAAGTAATTGATTATAAATTAGTTCAAAAAAACTCCTTTATCTTTATTTAGAATAATTAAAAATAAGCTTGTTTTATAAGTTTCTATGTCTTATTTTCACACCAAATTAAATTAGAATGATTCTAAATAAAACAAATCAATTTTCAAAATATTTATTTTTATTATTAACTTTTAATATTTTCTCTCAGAGCTCTGAGAAAGTGACTCTAAATGATTCAATAACCGCATTGGATGAAGTAATCATCAAAGCCAATACTATTTTAGGTAACAAATTTGTAGCAAAAAACAGAACTGGAGCAGCATATTACCTTTCTTCCAAGGAATTGGCAAAATTTAATTATACAGATATTAATAGAGTGTTAAATAAAATTTCTGGAATTAATTTTTATGAAGAGGATGGTTTTGGATTACGACCTAACATAAGTATTAGGGGGACATCGCCAGAAAGAAGTTCAAAAATAGCTATTATGGAAGACGGAATCCTAATTTCTCCAGCACCTTATAGTGCTTCATCTGCATATTATTTTCCATCTATTGCTAGAATGCAAGCCGTCGAAGTGTTAAAGGGTAGTAGCCAAATACAATATGGACCGTATACAACAGGTGGTGCAATAAATTTTGTTTCTACGGAAATTCCAGAATCATTCAAAGGAAAAGTTTCTTCAAGTTACGGTAGTTTTAAAACTGGACAAACACATTTAACTCTTGGTAATAACTCTAATGATTTTGGGTATATGTTTGAATATTTAAATTATAATTCTGATGGTTTTAAAACTCTCGGAAATAATTTAAACACGGGATTTGATATAAATGAAATAACTTCAAAAATTAGATTTCAACTATTTAAAAAAAGAAAAACTAAACAAAATTTAGAATTTAAATTTCATCATTATGATGAGATATCGAATGAAACTTATTTAGGACTTTCTGAAAATGATTTTAAAAAAAATCCTTTTCGTAGGTATCCAGGATCTGAAAAAGATAAAATGGATGCTGAACACATACAATTTCTAGTGACTCATGATTTAAATTTCAATGAGAGATTTAAAATTACAACTAATGCATATCACAATGGGTTTAAAAGAAATTGGTATAAATTGGATGACGTTGTTTTTGAAGGAAGTTCACAAAAAATTTCAAAAGTAATTTCTAATTCTCAAAATTATACTGGTCACATTTCAATCTTAAAAGGACTATCAGATTCAGAAAATGCTTTAAAAGTTAAAGCAAATAACAGAGAATATGTTTCAAAAGGAGTTCAAACTAAAATCGATTATCATTGGTATGGAGATAACAACTCGTTTAATGATCTAGAAATTGGTTTGAGAGTTCATTACGACGAGGAAGACAGGTTTCAATGGGAGGATGAATATTCAATAACTAACGGATCTATGTCATTAGATAGCTATGGAGAAAAAGGATCTCAAGGAAATAGAATAAGCTCGGCAAATTCTTTTGCCTCATATATTATGTACAAATATAAAATCAAAGGATTTACAGTTTCACCTGGTTTAAGATATGAATCAATAACATTAGCAAGAGATGATTTTGGAAAAAATAATCCTTCAAGAAATATAAATGATCTTTCTTCTAGAGAAAATAAAGTATCTGTATTTATCCCTGGAATTGGAGTTAATTATACCATAAATAATAAATTTTCAATATTTGGAGGAATACATAAAGGATATTCACCTCCAGGCAGTTCTATTGGTCAAAAATCCGAGGAGAGTTTGAATTTAGAATTAGGAGGGCGATTTTCGATAAATAGGGTAAATGCTGAAATTATCGCATATCAAAACGATTATAGCAACTTACTAGGAAATGATCTTGCAGCAACAGGTGGTTTTGGAGAGCTTGATCCATTTAATGCTGGAAAAGCTTTGGTTAATGGATTAGAAATATTACTGACATCTGATTTTGTTGAGAATAAAAATATTTCTGTTCCCTTTTCATTAACATATACTCTTACTAATTCTAAATTCTTGACTGATTTTGGAAGTACTCAAGACATTTGGGGAGAAGTAAGTTATGGCGATAGAATTCCATATATTCCACAACATCAATTGAATTCAAATATTGGTATCAAAACAAATAAATTTGAAATTAATTTTAATGGAAATTATAATGGAAAATTCTCAACTATAGCTGATGGTTCAGTTGAAATTCCATCATATTTTATTTTTGATATTTCTTTTAAATATAAAGTTCGATCAGGAATAACTTACACATCTAAAATAATTAATTTATTTGATGAAAAATATGCTGTTTCGAGAGCTCCTGCTGGATTAAGACCAGGACATCCATTTGGAATTTATACTGGTTTAGAATACAAATTTTAAAAAATTAATTGTTTTATCTATCTTGCAGTTTAGAATTAATCTAAATAACAAATAAAATGAAAAATATATTTTATACACTTATAATCTGCTCTTTATTTTTTAGCTGTGATAAAAAAGAAAAAAAATCAAATGAAGTTAATTTGTACAGTCAAAGACATTACTCTGTGGATGAATTGCAGTACGAAAATTTTACTAAATTAACTGGAATAAAAGTCAATGTAATCAAAGCTAATGCGGATGAATTAATTGAAAGGTTGAAAAATGAAGGCGATAAAAGTCCTGCAGATTTATTTATATCAGTTGATGCTGGAAAATTACAAAGAGCTGCTGATCTTAACCTACTTCAAAAAGTTTCTAATTCAACAATTAACACCAATGTTTCAAAAGATCTCATTGATATAAATGGGTATTGGACTCCAATTACATATAGAGCCAGAATAATAGTTTACAGTAATGATAGAGTTAATAAAAGTGATCTCTCTACTTATGAAGATTTAGCAAATGAAAAATGGAAGGGAAGAATACTCGTAAGATCATCTTCAAATGCATATAATCAAGCGCTAATGTCATCAATAGTAGCTAATTTAGGAAGTGATGTAGCCAATGATTGGTCTGAAGGGGTGGTTAAAAATTTTGCGCGTGATCCTAAGGGAAGTGATAGAGATCAGGTTAAGGCAATTGCAGCTGGTCAAGGAGATATAGCAATTGTGAATTCTTATTATATTGGACTCCTTTTATCATCCCAAAAAGAGGAAGAACTTGATGCTGGAAGATCAGTGTCGGTATTTTTTCCAAATCAAGGAGATAACGAAAGAGGAAGTCATATAAATGTCTCTGGGATTGGGCTGGCAAAATATTCTCCAAATAAGGAGAATGCGATTAAATTAATGGAATACTTAACTAGTGAAGAAGCACAAAATACATATGTTAATAATAGTTATGAATATGCAGCTAATCCTAATGTAAAGCCTTCAAAAATTGTACAAGACTGGGGTACATTTAAAACAGATAAATTAGATCTTAATATGCTTGGAAAATTTAGAGAAGAAGCAATACGTATTTTTGATAAAACAGGTTGGAAATAATAAACAAAAATTTTTATTTAGAAAATAAAAGATGGGTAATTGGAAGTGTAATTTTTGCAATATTATTGTTACTTCCAATTTTTACTCTTTTTTACAAACTTATATATATAAAGGGTAATTCTTTCAATTATTTATGGGAAAACATTTTATTTGAATATACTTTTAATACATTTTATTTAATAATAATTACTTCTTTTTTTTCTCTTTTATTTGGAGTTATTCCGGCCTGGTTTATTAGTAACTATAGATTTAAAGGACGTAATTTTCTGGATATTGCTTTGTATCTACCCTTAGCAATTCCCTCATATATTATGGCCTTTACTTACAGCGATATATTAAGTTATACTGGACCTTTTCAAAGTTTTTTAAGAAAAAACTTTAATGATTTGTCTGTTATCTTTAATCAGGACTATTTACAGATTGAGGTTTTAGGAATCATTCTAGCTTTAGCTTTATATCCATATATATATACTGCTTGTAGAGTTTCATTTAGTTTGCTAGGAACAAATTATATAGATATTTCTAAAAATTTAGGTTTATCAACCTTTAAGACATTTTATAAAATCATCTTACCTCTGTCTAGACCAGCAATTTTTTCTGGTTTATTTTTAGTTTTAATGGAAGTTTTAAATGAATATGGTGCGGTTAAATACTTTGGAGTCAACACCTATACAACCGGTATTTTTAGAGCATGGTTATCTATGGGTGATGTTGGTACTGCTATTCAACTTTCTGTTATATTATTATTGGTTGTTTTTATGTTTTTTTACATCGAAAAATATTATCATTCTACAATAAAATTCTATTATGGAACCAATTCAAAAATTCAAACTTTACAAGGATTGGATGGCTTTAAAAAAATTACAGCCATTTTAGTTTGTTTTTTTCCTTTTTTAATTGGTTTTTTAATTCCAGTTGTTTTTATTTTAAACAATGTTTTCTTGACTTTTTCTCAGGTTGATTTTAATGATTTATTAGAACTAACTTATAATACTATTAAAGTGTCTAGTGTTTCGGCTTTTTTAATAGTTGTAATTGCATTATTTTTTCTCTTTGTAGAAAAGATTTCAAAAACTCGAATAAATTATTATATAAGTCAATCGATTTCAATGGGATATGCTATTCCAGGAGCAGTTATTGGATTAGGCTTAATTATGCTATTCACTTATATTGACAAGACATTTTCTTCTGCCTTTCTAGGTTCTTTTTTTCTTCTAATATACGCATATATAGTTAGATTTTTAGCAGTTGGAAAATCTCCAATAAAATCCAGTCTAGAAAAACATCCTGACTCATATGATGATACTGCTAAAAGTTTAGGTTTAGGTCCTTTTAAACTTTTAAGAAAAATCCATTTACCAATAAATAAGTTGGCATTGACAACAGCTTTTATTGTTACTTTTATTGACCTTATGAAAGAGCTGCCCATTACACTGATTCTGAGACCTTTTAATTTTGATACCTTAGCTACGCAAACTTACGAGTTTGCAATTGAAGAAATGATACCATTATCCAGTATTTATTCTCTCATGATTATTTTAATTGGTAGTTTGTTATTATTAATTTTAAAAAATGTTATTAATAAGCAGTTAAATGTATCTTGAAGTAAAAAACTTAGTAAAATATTACAGTGAAAATAATCCTGTAATTAAGAAATTAAACTTTTCAGTAAAAAAAGGCGAGATTATATCTTTTCTTGGTGAGAGTGGTTCTGGAAAAACAACCTTTTTAAAATGTATTTCTGGACTAGAAAAAATTAATTCAGGATCAATTTCATTAAACAATAATATACTTAACGATAATAATACTTTTATAAAACCACAAAACAGAAAAATTGGTTTTGTATTTCAAGATTATCCGCTTTTTCCTCATTTAAATTTAATTGATAATATTACCTTCAATTTAAAACCCAAGTACTTTAAAAAACTAGATTACATGATATCTTTAACAGGCTTAGAAAGTTTGTTGATGAGATATCCTCACGAACTCTCAGGAGGTGAACAACAAAGAGCGTGCATAGCAAGAGCTCTAATCAGGGAGCCAGATCTACTTTTGTTAGATGAACCATTTAGTAATCTAGATTCTAATATCAAACTCTCCATGAGAGATGAAATCTATAAAATCATTAAAGAGACCAAAACAACTACTATTCTAGTAACTCATGACATTAACGATTCTTTAAATATCGCTGATAGAATATTAATTTTCAAAGCTGGTGTATTACAACAATATGGAGACCCTGTTAACATGTATTGTGAACCAGCTAATTGTTATTGCGCAAAGGTTTTGGGTGATTTAAACCAACTAGAAATTGAGGATAAAACTTATTACATTAGACCTGAAAAAATTAAAATTGTTGAAGATTCAAATTTTAAAATTCTTGTTGAAAAGTGCTTTTTTCAGGGTAAAGAATATAAAATTTTCGGAACTTTAAATGGTTATAAGTGGCAATTCTTCTCCAAAAAACCTTTGAATAAAAATGAGCAGATTTCAATAGATTACAGTTCGGAGGATTTAATATTTTTTGATTCATTTTGTAATAATTTTTTCGTGTAATAATTGTTTGCGTAAAATTTAAATTCATTCTAAACTAACTTTCATATACTTTTGGTTAATAATTAAAATATTTAATCATGAGTTTAAGAACTAATAATACCTGTTTAAATTGCGAAAATTTAATTAATAATCTGACCTGTTCAAAACACCAGACAGAAGTGGATATTTTAAATGTGTGTGACAGTCATTCATACAAAGATGTTTTTTCTAAGCAATCTAATTGTACGAATTGTAGTTCATTTAATTTAAGTTCTTGTAGTCATCCTAATTCTGCGTCCAAAGGAATGCTATGTTTTGATTGGCAACCGTCTATCGTTTAATATTGTTTTGCACTCTACTATTCAATACCTCAAATTTTAGTATATTTGCATGCAATTAATTGATAAGTTAATTGCTATGAAAAATCTCCAAAATAAATTTACTGGCATTGGTCTAACATATGACGACGTTTTATTAGTCCCTGCATATTCAGAAATTTTACCTAATCAAGTAAATTTAAAAACTAAATTTTCAAAAAATATTAATTTAAATATTCCGATTGTTTCTGCTGCAATGGATACTGTAACAGAAAGCAAAATGGCCATTGGCATGGCTCAAGAGGGAGGGTTAGGAGTAATACACAAGAGTATGCCAATTGATATACAAGCTGATAAAGTAAAAAAAGTTAAAAGATCAGAATCTGGAATGATTTTAGATCCTGTTACACTATATCAAACTGCGTTAGTTTCAAAGGCTAAAAGTTTTATGAAAGAATATAGTATTGGAGGAATACCAATAGTAGATAAAGAAAAAAAACTAATTGGGATAGTTACGAATAGGGATTTGAGATTTGAAAATGAAAATAAAAAGCCTTTATCTCAAATAATGTCAAAGAAAAGTTTAGTTACCGGGCGTGAAGGAATTTCAATGAAAGAAGCTGAAATGATTCTTCAAAAACATAAAATTGAAAAATTACCTATTGTTAATAAACAAAATAAACTTGTTGGACTAATTACATTTAGAGACATACAAAAGATTTCGTTAAAACCGATTTCTAATAAAGATAAATTTGGAAGACTTAAAGTTGCGGCAGCCATCGGGGTTTCAAAGGATTCTATTGACAGATGCTCTGCACTTTATAACGCTGGTGTAGATTCTGTAGTCATTGACACCGCACATGGTCATTCAAAAGGTGTTTTAGAAATATTAAGAAATATTAAAAAAAACTTTTCAAGTATTGATGTTATTGTTGGTAATATAGCAACAAAGGAAGCGGCTTCTTTTTTAGTTAAGGCTGGAGCAGATGGTGTAAAGGTAGGAATTGGACCTGGCTCAATTTGTACAACAAGAGTTATTGCAGGTGTTGGTTATCCACAACTTTCGGCTATAAATGAAGTTTCTAAAGCCTTGGAAGGGACATCGGTTTCTCTTATTGCCGATGGAGGAATTAAATATACTGGTGATATTACAAAAGCAATTGCAGCAGGAGCGGATTGCGTAATGCTTGGATCACTACTTGCTGGAACTAAAGAATCACCTGGTGGAACCATTATTTATGAGGGTAGAAAATATAAAACATATAGGGGGATGGGTTCAATTGAAGCCATGCAAAAAGGAAGTAAAGATCGTTATTTCCAAGACTCGATAAATGACTCTAATAAATTAGTCCCTGAAGGTGTTGTAGGACGAGTTCCATACAAAGGAGATTTATTTGAAAGTGTTCATCAATTTTTAGGAGGAATAAGATCTGGGATGGGATACTGTGGAGCTAAGGACATTGAAGATTTAAAAAATAATGCACGTTTTGTGCAAATTACTGGAGCTGGATTGCAAGAAAGCCATCCTCACAACGTAATGATAACTAAAGAATCTCCCAATTATTCTAGATAGCAAACTTTGAAAAATAAATATTCATTCTACATATTCATATCTTTATTGTTCTTAGTCAATTGTGAATATTTTTCAACTAAGCCAAACCTTTCAATAGCTAGAGTTAATGATAAATACTTGTTTTTTAATGAAATACAAGATAAAATACCAGCTAATTTGAGTAAAGAAGACAGTATTGTTTTTGTTCGAAATCAGATCAATAGCTGGGCAAAAAAACATATTTTAAACCAGAAAGCTTTAATTAATTTAAGCCAGGATGAACAAAAACGACTTGATGATTTAGTTGATGCATATAAAAGTGATCTTTATTCACATTCTTACCAGGAAAAAATGGTAATGACGACAATGGATACTTTAATTTCTGATTTAAATATTACAAGTTATTATGATTTAAGTAAGTCAAACTTTAAATTAAATCAAGATTTAGTTAAAGCTAGATTTTTAAAATTAAAAAATGACAATTATAATTTAAAAGATATAAGATCTAGATTTAAAAGATTTAATAAAGATGATGTTGAATTTTTGGATTCAATTTCTTTACAGTTTTCCTCTTTTTCATTTCAAGATTCTATATGGATTAGTAAAGAATTATTTTTTTCAAAACTTCCAGTTTTGAAAACCTACATAAAAAATAATATTGTAAAAAAATCTCTATTTTATCAAATAGAAGACTCATTAGAATTATATTTGTTAAAAGTTAACGAGTCGGTTTACAGAAATGACATCGCACCTTTAGATTACATTAAACCAACATTAAAACAAATTCTTTTAAATAAGGAAAAATTAAACTTTGTTAGTAAATTTGAACAAGATTTAATTAAGGATGCGATAGAAAATAAAGAGTTAGAAATTTATGAAATTAAATAGCCTATTATTATTAAACTTTTTTTTAATTCAATTCACTTTTGCTCAAAATGATTTGAATAATTCATTTGAACGAAACAAGATTAAAATTGATGGAGTAGCTGCAGTCGTTGGGGATTATGTTATTTTAGAGTCTGATGTAGACAAAACATTAATCGATCTTCAATCTCAAGGGGTTTCTACTCAAAATATTGGAAGATGTAGCTTGTTGGGTAAATTAATGGAGGACAAACTTTATGCTCATCATGCCGAACAGGATAGTTTAGAGATAGATAATAATCAAATATATTCATATGTCGACAGAACCATTGATTATTTTGTAAATCAACTAGGAAGTTTAGAAAAAGTACTAGATTTTTACAAAAAGAAAGATGAACAAACTTTTAGAAATGAACTTTTTGAAATAAATAAGATAAATCAATTGTCTGAAAAAATGCAAACTAAGATAGTTGACGAAATTGAAATCACACCAGAAGAAGTCAGACAGTTTTTTAGTTCTATCCCAAAGTACGAGAGACCAGTCTTTGGAGCTGAATTAGAAATTGCACAAATAGTGGTTAAACCTAAAGTTTCTGAAGATGATAATAGAAAAGTGGTTGAAAGATTAGAAAGTATTAGAAACGATATCGTAGTTAATGGTTCTTCTTTTGCAACTAAAGCTATTTTATACTCTCAAGATCCAGGTTCCAGAGCAACTGGAGGAAAATATACTTTAAATAGAAATCGTCCCCAAATGGATAAGGATTTCAGGGACGCCGCTTACAGATTAAGAGAAGGTGAAATTTCTGATCCATTTAAAACTCAATTTGGTTGGCATATTGTAAAAGTAGAGAGAATAAGAGGACAGGAGGTTGATGTTAGACATATTTTACTTATTCCTGAAATAACTAATGATGCTTTAAGTGAAGCAAAAAAGAAAATTGATATTATTAGAAAAAGAATTGTTGACCAAGATTTAACTTTTGAAGAAGCTGCAAAATCTTCCTCTGACGAAGAAGAGACTAGAAATAATGGTGGGGTCTTAATCAATCCAACTACGGGAGATACACGATTTGAATTAACAAAAATGGATCCGGTTTTATATGGTCAAGCTCAAAAATTAAAAGATAACGAAATATCATTTCCATTACTTGAGGAAGATGAAAGGGGAATTAAAAAATACAAAATAATTAAAATAAGTAATAGGTTTGATGAACACATAGCTGATTATTCACAAGATTACATTAAAATAAAGGATTTAGCTTTGAAAGAAAAACAGTTAAAACAAATACAAAACTGGATGGTTGAAAAAATTGATGAAACCTACATCAATATAAATAAAGATAATATAGATTGTAATTTCATTAATAAATGGGTAAAAAAATAATTTCCTTTTTAATTTCCACTAGATTTACCGCTGTTTTATTTATTCTATTTCCACTTTCAATGGGTATAGGAACTTTTATTGAGAGTTACTATAATACTACAACAGCTAAAATTCTTATTTATAATGCTTGGTGGTTTGAATTAATGATGGTTTTTTTCGTTATTAATTTTACATTTAATATTAAAAGATATAATTTATTAAGTTTTAAGAAATGGCCTGTTTTATTATTACATATTTCTTGGATTCTAATCATACTTGGTGCAGGTATTACTCGTTATATTGGTTTTGAAGGAGTTATGCCTATTAGAGAAAATGCAAGTTCTAATACTTTTCTCTCAGAAAAAACTTATTTAACAATTAATGTTGATGGAGAAGATAATGGTCAACCTTTAAGGAAATATTTAGAAGGGGATTTATTACTTTCTGAAAGTACTAACAATTATTTTAAATGGAATTATGACTTTAAGGGACAAGACTTTTTAGTAGAATATGTGAATTTTATTGAAAATGTAAAAGAGGGTTTAGTTGAAGATATTAATGGAACAGAATATTTAAAAATTGTTGAAGCGAGCGATGGTAATAGACATGATCATTATTTAGAATCAGGGAAAGTAACAAGTATTCATAATATATTATTTGCCTTAAACAATGATACTAAAGGGGCAATAAATATTAACTATAATGATGACGGGTCATTATCAATTAATAGTCCATTTGAAGGAAATTATATGAGAATGGCCGATCAGTTAAAAGGTAACTTATTAACTAATACTAATCAGCCACTTATTCTAAGATCTCTGTATAACACAGCTGGATTACAGTTTGTCTTTCCTGAAAATATAATTAAAGGTAAATTTGAAATTATAAAATCAGAGGATGATCCTACTCAACAGGATGGTTTATTTATTAAAATTTCTTCAAATGGAGATTCTAAAGTTGTTGGTTTGCTTGGTGCTAAGGGAATAGTAAATACACCAAAAAAAATTAGAGTTGACAATCTTGATTTCTCATTAAATTATGGTTCTTTAGAAAAAACTTTACCTTTTGAAATTAAACTTAATGATTTTATTGCTGAAAAATATCCTGGGACAGAAAAGAGCTATAGTAGTTTTGAGAGCAAAGTTACAGTTATTGATGATACTAACTTTGAGTATGATATTTATATGAACCATATATTAAATCACAAAGGATACCGTTTTTTTCAAGCCTCTTTTGACCCAGATGAAAAAGGAACAGTTTTGTCTGTTAATCATGATTTTTACGGAACTTTAATAACCTACATTGGCTATTTTTTACTTTACATAGGATTATTGGGTATAATGTTTTTTGGAAAAACTCGATTTAAAGATTTAGCTAATAAATTGGAAAAACTTAAACTAAAAAAACAGTCATTAATAATTTTAATGTTTTTTTTCTCAAGTTTTTCTTATGCCCAAGATGAGCATAAACATGATCAAACAAATTTAAATCAATCAGATTCATCTATAATTGATAACCCAGTTAGTTTGGAACATGCACAAGAATTTGGAAGTTTAGTTATCCAAGATAGTGGTGGGCGTATGAAGCCTTTAAATACTTTTGCGTCAGAACTTTTAAGAAAAGTAAGTAAATCTGATACATTTAATGGTTTAAATGCTGATCAAGTTCTAATATCAATTATTAAAAACCCAATTTCTTGGTATAATGTTCCTTTTATTTATCTTAAAAGAGGGAATGATAGTATAAGAAAGATTGCTGGCCGTAATGAAAAAGAAAAATATGCTTCTTTTGTTGATTTTTTTGATGATAGAGGATCTTACAAAATATCATCACAGTTAGAGAACGCATACAAAGCTTCTTTACCTAATCAATTTCAAAAAGATTTTATTGAGTTAGACAGAAGAGTTAACTTACTTTTTTCTGCTTTTGAGGGTAAAATCTTAAGAATTTTTCCAATACCTAACGATATTAACAACAAATGGATTGCTTTTCCTGATGTTCAACCTCAAGATTTTAATGGAATTGACTCTCTGTATGTTAAGAATGTGCTTCCTTTATATTTGGGTGCATTAGAAAATGATATAAAAACTGGAGATTATGAGAATTCAAAAAAACTTTTAGAAAGCATTAGAGGGTTTCAAACTAAATATGGCTCAGAAATCCTACCCTCTGAGGACAAAATAAAGGCAGAAATTTTATATAATAAATACGATATTTTCAAAAATCTTTTTAGTTGGTATATGTACGTAGGGACGCTAATGTTTGCATTTCTAATTTTTCAAATATTTTATGAGAATAAGTTTATGAAAATTCTTGTATCCCTGTCAAAATACGCAATAGTAGGTTTATTCATTTTACATACACTTGGATTGATCGCTAGATCTTATGTCTCTGGACATGCTCCATGGAGTGATGCATATGAGTCAATGATATATGTTGCTTGGGCTACAGTTGCGATGGGGCTTGCTTTTGGAAGAAAATCTAATTTAACAATAGCCTCAACTTCATTTGTAGCTGCAATGATTTTAATGATTGCTCATTGGAACTGGATGGATCCCCAAATTGCAAATTTAGTTCCAGTATTAGATAGTTACTGGTTAATGATTCATGTTTCAGTAATAGTAGGTAGCTATGGTCCCTTTGCATTAAGTATGATATTGGGAATTGTCTCTCTCTTTTTAATTTTAATCACAAACAAAAAAAATAAAAAAAGAGTTAATTTAAACTTACAAGAGTTAACAATTATTAATGAGCTATCTGTTACTGTAGGTTTGATAATGTTAACTATTGGAAATTTTTTGGGTGGCCAATGGGCTAATGAAAGTTGGGGAAGATATTGGGGATGGGATCCAAAGGAAACATGGGCTTTGATAAGTATTATGGTATATGCTTTTGTATTACACATGAGATTAATACCAGGACTTAAAGGTAAATGGATTTTTAATTTGATGTCAATATTAGCTTTTGCTTCGATTATGATGACATATTTTGGAGTTAATTTTTATTTAACTGGATTACATTCATATGCAAGTGGAGATAAGGTCATAACACCTGATTTTGTTTATTATTCATTATTTTTTGTACTATTATTGGGCTTTCTTTCATATTTTAAACATAAAAAGTATTATTAATGTTAAAATTTTATAATAAAAATAGATGGTTAATTCTATCATTTGTTGGTATTTTAACTTTAAGCTCTGGGTTATGTTTTTTTGGAGAAGCTTTAACACTTAAAAATAACGGCAAGGCATGGTTTTTGTTTGGTACTATTTCATTAATATTAATCAACGCTGGGGTTAGTCTTATGATTGGTGCTAATATTTATAATAAATGAATAATAATTTTTCATCGCTGATATTGAAAATTAGATATAAATTAACTTGTGTCTTATTCTTATTTATTTATTTAAACTCTTTTGCTCAAATAGAAAGTTCTAGTAGGAAAATTGAACTTTTACCTCCAATGTCATCAACATTAAAAAATTTAAATATCAATCCTAAAAACCCAAACTATTTTTCAATTTCCTCTGAATCAAAATCCGAAAAAAAACGAGGTAAATCCATTTTTGAATCTGAAACTTTTTTAGATCCTGGTGATATTTATATGAAGAATCTGCAAAAAGAAAAACAAAAAAAGAATTTTAATAATTATAGTAAAGGAGATTATTTGGGAGATGTTAAAACTGGCTCTGAGTTTGTCAATGTTATTTGTCGAGACTTTGAGTATGTCGATGGGGATATGGTACGTATTTTAGTTAATGATTCCATTATAATAAACAATCTCATGCTAGAGGCAACTTTTTCAGGCTTTAAACTTCCTTTAGTTAGTGGGTTTAATAAAATAGATTTCACCGCCTTAAATCAAGGTTCATCAGGTCCAAATACTGCTGAGTTAAGGGTTTATGATGATAACAACAACATGATTTCATCCAATCAGTGGAATCTTTCTACTGGAGCCACCGCTACTTTTATCGTAGTTAAACAGTAATTTTTTACATTCTATAAAGTATGTTTTGTTCATATTTATTATCTTTATTTCAAATAATTTAAAAATATATTATGA
This sequence comes from uncultured Flavobacteriaceae bacterium, assembly GCA_938088195.1. Lineage (GTDB taxonomy): Bacteria > Bacteroidota > Bacteroidia > Flavobacteriales > Flavobacteriaceae > MAG-121220-bin8. The sequence continues at coordinate 30,381 of CALKEO010000054.1, forward strand.
AAAAAATAACATTTGTTTTAATTGCACTTATTACATTTTCTGTTAGTGCACAGAAAAAAAAGAAAAATGGAACAATTTACATAGACCACCCTGGTATTGACTTAGTTGATTCATTCACTCAAGCTTGGATTGCTGGTGATGTTGAAAAAGCTGGCTCAATGCTTTCCGATAACTTTAGAATATCAAATGGTAATAATCTAAATAAAGACGCAAAAGGATCTACAAAAGATCAGATGATGGGTAATATGAACTGGTGGGTTAATAATATGGATTATCTAAAACTAACAAGAGAGGAAGGTGCATATCCAGATGCTATTGAATATAAAGATTCTGGCGTATGGATTCAAACTTGGGATCATCTTTATGGTGTAAATAAAGAAACAGGCGCTAAAGTAGACATGCCTGTTCACAGGTTATATAGATTAAACAAAGATGCTTCAAAAATCATTGGAATAGTTGAGTATAATAATCAAAATTCATTTAGAAATGTTCGTGATTCTTATGATGAGAGAAAAAATGGTTCTATTTACATAAATCATGAAAATATTAATAATGTAAGAAAAGCTATGTATTCATTTGCTAATGGTGATGCTGAAAAAGCATATAGTTTTTTCCATGATAATGCTGTTTTTGTAGATATAAATGAGTCAAAAAACATGAGTAAAGATGAAATAATAGCAAGAGATACTAAAATATTTTCTAACTGGACACTAACTGGACTTGATGAGTCTGGTTATCCTGATTACTTAGAATATGATTGGAGAAATAGTAAAGTAGTTCAATCATGGTGGAATTTTAGAATGACTAGAAATTCAGATGGTAAAAAAGTTGTTTTACCAGTTTTCTTTTTAGATGACTTTGACGATGATGGTAAAATAGTTAAAAGAAATGCTTATTGGAACGGTCAATTACTGAAATAAATATTTAAATCGATTAATTGAAAAAACCTCATATTTTGTGAGGTTTTTTTTTAGAATTAAACAAAAGTTATCATGTCTTTTTCAAGATGAGGAAGTTCATTAAATGACAATAGATTGAATGTTTCTTTTGAATATAAAAAAGTAGTAAAAGAAGTGTTTCTAATAGAAAAATTCAAATCTGCAATTTTCAATTCATCATTTATGTTTAATGATTCAGCTGTTATAGAGCTAATTGTTCCGCCTGATGTAAAGACTCCTGTTTTTTGATTGCTTTTTGTGTTTTTTAAAATAATAGTTAAACCTTTTTTTACATTGTTCCTAAAGTCTTTCCATGGAATAACTCCATTAACAAATATTTTATCTTTTGCCCATAAATTCAAAAAATATTTAAATCCTAACATTAAGTTTACTTTTTTCTTTTCAGGGTTTAGTTCTATTTCTTTCCATAATTTTTTTATTAACGGATCAGAAACAATCATTTTTGGCATTTCAATTTTCATTGCCTCAGTTGCTTGATGCTCGTTTAGTCCTTTTAAGATAATTGGATTAGGAATTACTAATTTATTTTTTTTAAAAACTTCTGAAACTATCTCATAAGTGTGTTGCTGTCTTTGAAGTGAGCCCACATATATTTTATCAAAAAAATATTTTTTCTTTACTAAATATTTTCCAAGCTCTAGCGCCTGTAATTCTCCTTTTTTTGAAAGAACATCATAATTATCAGCCCCTAGAGATGCCTGTGCGTGTCTAAAAAAAAATATTTTACTCATTTTAAAAAAGATTTTCAATTCTATTTTTTTGAATTGACTGCCACCCAATAGTACACATTAATTGTGTCATTTTGTTCAAATTCTTGAACTTTTCGTTCGATGTTAATCCTTTGTTATAACGGTAATAAATTTGTTGAACAATGACTGCAATTTTAAATAAACCATAGACATAGTAAAAGACTAAATCATTGATTTTTTTTTTACTTCTTTCTTCATACAGGTTAACCAATTCCATTCTTCCTGGATTTCCTGGTTTTGCCGTTGGATAGTTAAGTGTTTGTAATATCATTTGATGGTCAGATTCCATTGTCCAATAGGCAAGAGAAGTGCCCAAATCCATAAGTGGGTCACCTAGAGTACACATTTCCCAATCTAATATAGATACTATCTTATTCCATGATTCGTCTCTAAAAACAACATTATCATACTTATAATCATTATGTATCAAACTGGTACTATAATTTGTTGGCATATTTTTTTTTAACCAATCCATTATTTTGTCAGATTTAGGATTTTCATCTGTTGCAGCATTTAAATATTGTTTACTCCAATTTTTAATTTGCCTCTCCACATAACCATTTGGCTTACCTAAATCACCCAGACCAATTTTGTTAAAATCCAGTTTGTGAAGCTCTACAAATGAATCTAGCCAGTTGCTAGCTATTTTTTTATATTCTATTGCAGATATATTTCTTTTATTTGCTTCGTTTTTAGAAAGTATGACTCCTTCAATTTTTTCCATTATGTAAAATGGGGCACCAATTATAGATTTATCATCAGAATAAATGAATGCTTTTGGAGCTTTTGAAAACCCTTTGTTTAAACCTTTAAGCACTTTAAATTCACGACCCATATCATGTCCGTACTTAATTGCCCCTTTTGGTGGGCAACGTAATACTAATTCTTTATTTTCTATTTGAATTAGGTATGTTAAGTTTGAAAAGCCATTAGAAAACTGTTCAATGTAGAGTTTACTTTTTCTATTAGAAATAAAATCTTTTTTAACTAAAAAATCCTTTAAAGTTACTTTGTTCAATTCCTCACCACTTCTAACTTTTTGAATCATTTAGTTAATTGTTCTTTAACCAAATTCCTACCCAACTGATACATATGAACTTCATCTGGACCATCAGCTAGTCTAATAGCTCTAGCGTAGACATAAAACGAAGCTAGTGGTGTGTCTTGGGATACTCCCATACCACCAAAAGCTTGTATTGCTCTGTCTACAACGTTACATGCCATTTGAGGAATTGCTATTTTTATCATTGCAATAAGGTTTGCACCGACTTTCGCTCCAAATCTATCAATTTTATCAGCAGCTGCGAGGGTTATAAGCCTGCCTTGTTCAATTTCACAGGCAGATTTGGCAATATCTTGTCTTATGCTACTGTAATCTTTAAGTTTTTTTCCAAAAGTTTCTCTTTCGTTAACTCTTTTACACATCAAATCCAAAGATCGTTGAGCAGCACCAATTAATCTCATACAATGATGTATTCTTCCTGGTCCTAACCTTCCTTGTGCTATTTCAAAACCTCTTCCTTCACCAAGAATCATATTTTCTTTTGGTACTCTTACGTTTTTTAATTCAATTTCTGCATGTCCCTCTGGTGAATCTAAATAACCAAATACGCTTAATGGCCTAACGATGGTGATTCCTGGCGAGTCGGCTGGAATTAAAATCATACTCTGTTGAACATGACGAGATGCAGTTGGATCAGTTTTACCCATAAGTATATAAATTTTAGTACTTGGGTTCATTCCTCCGGATGACCACCATTTACGACCATTTATAACATATTCATCATTCTCTTTTACAATAGAAGTCTTAATATTGGTGGCGTCAGACGAAGCAACTTCAGGCTCTGTCATCAAAAAAGCTGATCTAATTTCTCCATTCATAAGAGGTTTTAACCATTTATTTTTTTGTTCATCAGTCCCATATTTCGCAAGTACCTCCATGTTACCTGTGTCTGGAGCAGAACAATTAAATATTTCTGATGAAAAAGAACATCTACCCATTAATTCAGCTAATGGAGCATATTCAAGATTTGTCAAGCCTGGACTTAATTCACCATATCCTCTGGGAAGAAATAAATTCCATAACCCTTCTTTTTTAGCTAGATTTTTTAATTCTTCTAATTTTGGAGAATGTTTCCATGGGTTATCGAGCCTAAATTTAAGAATTTCTTTTTCATTGTTAAAAATATGTTTTTGCATAAAGTCATTTAACTTATTTTGAAGTTCTAATGATTGTTTGCTGTATTCAAAATTCATAATTTAATTTTAGTAATTATTTTACATGTTATCAATCAATGGAGCTAGTAATAACCCCCCATCATTAACGATTGAAGAGCCAGTCATATAAGAACTTGCATCAGATGCTAAAAAAACAGCTAAACCAGCCATTTCATCTGGTGTCGAAACTCTTCCTAATGGAACATTTTTTAAAAAACTCTTGTAAGAATTTTCATGCTCTAGAAGACCTGCACTGAGTTTAGTTTTAACATATCCTGGACAAATCATGTTAACTCTGATATTATCTTTTCCCCATTCAATAGCTTGATTTTTTCCAAGCATGATTAGAGAGGCTTTACTTATGTTGTAAGCTGTCATCATTTTAGAGGGGTGTATTCCTTCAATTGAACTAATATGAATGATGCTTCCACCACCATGTTTTTTCATTATTGGATATACTAAATTACTCAATGAAATGGCAGAATTTAAATTAATATCCATTGTTTTTTGGTACAGATTCAATGGCATTTTATTAACTGGTCCAAAATAAGGATTAGTACCCGCATTATTAATAAGAATATCAATACGACCAAATTTATCCATAACTTTTCTTATTAATTCTTTTTGATGATCTTCTTTAGCTACGTGACATTCAATTCCAATAGCTGAAAGTCCCTTAGAACTAAACTTAGAAGCCACTTTATCAACAGCTTCTTGTTTTCGACTACTAATGACAACATTTGCACCAAATTCTGCAAGTCCTCTTGCTATAGATTCACCAATTCCTTTAGACGCTCCCGTTATTACAGCTACTTTATTATTTAAATTGAATTTTTCTTTAATCATGATAGGTTGAGTATATTAGCTTTCACTAAAATACCATTTTTAATATAATTATTAGGGTGTGAAATCTATCTTGTCTAGTTATAAAGAGTTCCTGTATTCAAAAAATAAATTAAAATTTGAATCTTATAATGAGTTACATAGTTGGAGTATTAATGAACCTTCTTTTTTTTGGGATTCTATTGTTAGATTTTTTAAAATTGAATTTGACAAATATTCAAATCATATTTATAAACCAAACAAAAACTTTATCAAAACACAATGGTTCAATGGTTCAAAAATCAGCTATTCAAAAAATGTTTTTAAAAATGACAGTCTTAAAACCCCAGCTATTAAGTATCAAGACGAGACTGGAGAATATTCGGAAATTTCATGGAATTCATTGAAAATTAAGACATTAGAATTTCAAGAAATTTTAATTAAAAACAACATAAGTGTAGGTGATAGGGTAGTGGGTTATTGTTCCAACTCACCTGATGTGATAGCAGCATTTTTAGCAGTTAATTCATTAGGAGCAATATGGTCTTCATGTTCTCCAGATTTCGGATATGATTCTGTTTTGGATCGTTTTAATCAAATTCAACCTAAATTTTTATTTTATCACTCAACTTATAAATATAATGGTAAGAAATTTTCCTTAGATTCAAAGATTTTAAGTTTAAAAAAATCAATAAAATCCATTTCTTCTGTTTTAGATTTAAATTCTAAATCAAAATTTGAAGTTGAATACAGAAAAGTTGATTTAAATTTTACTCCCGTGGATTTTGATCATCCAATTTGGATTTTATTTTCTTCTGGAACTACAGGAAAACCTAAGGCAATTACTCACAGAACTGGAGGAATGATTTTAGAACATTATAAAGCTTTGTCAATTCATCAAAATGTTTCTAACAGAGATACTTATTTCTGGTTTTCAACAACAGGTTGGATGATGTGGAATTACTCTTTAAGTTGTCTTTTGATTGGTTCGTCTTTATGTATTTACAATGGGTCTCCTATTTATCCTGATAATGGTGTGCTTTGGAGATTAGCTAAAAAAGCGAAAATTAATCACTTTGGACATGGAGCTGTTTTTTTTAAAAATTTTTTATCAAAATTACCAGATCATATTAATTTCTCGCATTATTCATTTTTGAAAACTATTGGTTCTACAGGCTCACCATTATTTAAAGAAACAAATATTGGTCTTAGTAAAATTTTTCCAAATACTCATATTATATCTTTGAGTGGCGGAACAGATGTTTGTACTGCTTTTATCGGGGGGAATATTAATTCAAAAGTCTTTCCTGGTGAAATACAATGTAAAATGTTGGGAGCTGCAGTTGAAGTATGGGATAATAATGGTAAAAAGGTAAAAAGCAAGATGGGTGAACTGGTTCTAACTAAACCTTTTATTTCGATGCCAATTTTTTTATGGAATGATAAAGGTGATATTAGATACATGGACAGTTATTATTCTAAATTTAAAAATATTTGGAACCATGGAGATTGGGTAACTGAAACTAATAATGGAGGGTTTATTGTTCATGGACGATCCGACTCTACTTTAAATAGATCTGGTGTTAGGATTGGAAGTTCTGAAATTTACAGTGTATTAAATAATTTAAAGGATGTTGAGGATGCTTTAATAATTCATATTAATAAAAATAATAGTGATAAGTTAATTCTTTTTATTAAATCTTCTTCACCTATCAATAGTGAACAACTAAAAATTTTGATTCGATCAAAATGTTCACCGAGACATGTCCCTGATTTATTTTTTAAAGTACCCGATATCCCTTACACTCTAAGCGGAAAAAAAGTTGAAGTACCAATAAAAAAAATATTAATGGGTAAAAACCCTGAAAATGTAGTTAGTAAAGATTCATTAAGAAATCCAGAATCCTTAAACTGGTTTATAGATTTTTATGAATACTTGTCTAAAAGCTTAGTTTGATTTTCAATAGAATCAAAAAATTCCTTTTTTGTTGTTTCTATTAATTCTTTTACTGTTGGGCAGTCTTTAATAGTCGTAACGCCTTGACCTGCTGACCAAATTGTACTCCAAGCTTTCGCTTCATTCTCAACATCCATCTTTGCCTTATCCCCCCACATTTCTTCTGTTATGCCCATTGATTCTAAACTGGGTTTTAAAAAATTTGCATTAACTCCAGAAACTGCAGCTGTATAAATGATATCACTTGCAGAGGATTCAATTATCATTTGTTGATATTTTTCATCTGCTTGACTCTCCTTAGTATTTATAAATCTTGTTCCCATATATGCCAAATCTGCTCCCATTTGCATTGCAGAAGCAACATCATTTCCATTGGAAATGCAACCTGACAGTAAAATTGTTTTATCGAAGAAGCTTCTCACTTCAGAAATAAAGGGCATGGGGTTAAGTGTCCCACCGTGTCCGCCAGCACCCGCTGCAACTAAAATCAATCCATCAACACCAGCCTCAGCAGCTTTTTCAGCATGTCTTTTTTTAATTACATCATGAAACACAAGTCCACCGTATGAGTGAACAGCACTTACGAGTTGACTTACAGCTCCTAGTGAGGTTATAATTAATGGCACTTTATGCTTGATGCAAATAGCTAAATCCTTTTTAACTCTTGGATTGGAGTGATGAACAATTAAATTAACTCCAAAAGGTGCAGCTTTTTTTCCAGTTTCTTTTTCAAAATCTTCTAATCCTTTTTTAATTTCAATTACCCACTCCTCAAATCCCTCTGTTGTTCTTTGGTTTAATGCAGGAAAAGTTCCTACAATTCCATTTTTACAACACTCAAGAACTAATTTTGGTCCAGATATTAAAAACATTGGTGCTGCAACAGCAGGAATACTTAGTTCATTAATAAATTTAGGTTTTTTCATTTTATAATATTTTTTTAAACATTTCCATATCCTCCATCAATATTCATTGATGATCCATTAACAAAAGACGATTCTTCACTTAGTAGCCATACAATGCTGTCAGCAACTTCTTTACTATTACCAACTCTTTTCATGGGATTAACCAGGGTATTAAATTCTAAAATCTTTTTTGGCACTTGCTTTATCATTTCAGTTTCAATAAAGCCAGGACAAACAGCATTCACCCTAATATTATGGGAACCATATTCAATAGCAGCAGATTTAGTTAGACCCAAAACTCCATGTTTTGATGCACAATATGCTGAACCACCTCCAACACCTTTAATTCCTGCCATAGAAGCTACGTTTACAATTCTTCCAGCTCCTTGTTTTAGCATATATTTAATTTCATTTTGCATACAACAAAACACTCCAGTTAAATTTATATTGATTGTATTATTCCAATCCTTTAGATTTAGTTTATGAATTCCATCAAAATTTCCTCCAATTCCAGCGTTATTAACAGCTAAATCAATACTACCTTCAATATCAAATATTTTTTTAATAACAGTTTCAATTTCGCTGCTGTTAGAAACATCTAGTTTATGAAAAACGGCTTTACCACCATTTGAAATTATCTTTTTAGCAGTATTATTACCTGAATCTTCATTGCGATCTGTCACAATAACTTTTGCACCTTTAACAGAAAGAGCAACTGACGTTGCTCTTCCTATTCCCGAGCCCGCGCCTGTAACGAGGGCTATTTTATTTTTAAGATCTGTCACTAATTTTGTTTATCTTTTATTAAAGATCTAGTCTTAATGTTAGTAATCCACTCATACCTATTAGAGGCATTCCAGGAAATACAGAGTATTTTTCACCACCTAAATTGTATACTGCAAGGTCTATGTATGTTTTAGGCGAAACTTTAAGTCCAATGTTAGTATCATAAATATTCCTTTGTCCTACAAGTCCTGAATAAAATTGTCCCATATCAGCATTGAAACCACTGTCGTATTTGTGAGATAGTCCAAATACCCATTTACCAGCAGCATAATTGAATCCAGATTTAACTCTAGTTTTTGAGTGGTTCATGAAGTAGGTGTTAGTTTCATTAATATCACCAATATCGTCTCTGGCAAATTCAGTTTCACTAACTCCGGAATAATTAACAAACATACTAAGGTTATCAGACGGTCTCCACTTTAAGCCTGTATCAATTCCCCAATATTTGATTTTACCAAAGTTTCTGTAACCCATCATGATGTTATTTTTACCATTATTAGGGGCTTGGTCTGACTCAATTACTCCAACGGCACCATTAAGACCAGCTTGTAAAGCACCACCAACAAGAAGATTTGTCATTCCTGTTGCAAGTTGATCTGCAAATGGCTGAGTCCCATTAACACCTCCAAAAATTGTATTAAATGCATAATCATATGCAAGTGGAAAATATGTAGCAGCAGCATCATTTACAAGAGTTGGAAATGCAACCAAAGGAGATAAAATTGTTTGAGCAAAAAAGTTTTCCTTTTGTGTGTTGTACACATCAACACTCCATGATAAATTATCAGCAAGCATACCATTGAAACCAATTTCATAGGTTTGATCAATCTGAAGTTTTCCTTTATCTCCACCTTGCAAAGGGCCAAAAGGATTACCATCAGTGTCAAGTAATACACCGCTAGTAAATCCAGCAGTACCAGCAACAGTAGCTAAAGTATTTTGACTACTCAGCCAAGGGACAAATGAAGCTAAAGCTGCAAAAGGAGAATTGGGAGCTTGAATTGCTCCTATAGTTCCTGGAGCTAAAACTGCAAATAATGTCGCGTGAGGCATTCCGATTCCAGGATTTGAAGGCACCATTCCACCACCAAATAAGTATTTGGTTTTAATGTTGTCAAATGTTTGTGCTTGACTGTTTCCAAGAAGAGTTACGTTTATATCACCAGGCATGAAAGCAACAGGAAGGTCTAGAAACATAGTTAAAGCAGATGGTGGTATATGTGCTTTGTTGTATGTTAATCTAAAACTGTGTCTTGGTGTAGCTTTCCAAACTAATCCAATTCTAGGAGAAAATGATTTTGCTTCAAGTGCAGAAAAAATATCATAACGCCCTGAAAGAGATAAAATTAAATCTTTTGTTACATCTGTTTTTGTAGATAAGTATGCTCCGTAAACTCTGTAATCATCATTACTTTCATTTCTTCCGAACGTTCTGCCGTAAGATTCAAATTCAGCAAATTTATGTTCGTATCCTATTGATACGTCAGTTCCTATGTTGTCAAAACTAAGGTCTTGTTGGACCTGAAGTTGCGATTGATTACTATCTATGTAACTAACTAAACCTGTTCTATAATTAAATCCTACTTCATTATCATATTGTCCAGGGATATTTTTTGTGTAATTGTAGTTTACAAATAAATCATTTGATTTTAATCGAAGCTGTACAAAATACGTTTTCTGGTCAGCAAAAACTTCTCCTGTTCCAGATGTCCAAGCGTTCCCTATTGTTCTTCCCATTCCAGCAACTGCTGTTAAAGAAAAATTTTGAGAGGGTCTGTAATATACAGTAGCATCAACTCCTTTCCCTTGACCATCTCTAATTTGATTGATGGTTTGACCAGTTGCTTGCATGGTTTTAGAGTCTGTGATAGCATTACTACCGCTTGCACCAAAAATTGCTGTATTTTGAGAATCACTTAAGTTCCATTCTCCATTTTCAGCATATCTGAAGTTAAATTTATAACCTAAAGTTTTTTCATCATTACTTACAGCATGTCTGAAATAAACTGATTTCATATTAAGATTTCCCTTATTTAGAATTGATCCCCCATTGGCAATAGCTCCTCCCTGAAGTTGAAGTGTAGATCCAGGGTATTTAAATGCATCTTTACTTTGGTAATGAACAACTCCTCCACCAACACCAGCACCGTATAGTGCTGCTTGGGGTCCTCTGACAACCTCGACTCTTTCTAAGTCAATCATACTTAAATTACTATTACCTGAGTCGAAAATATTAAGACCTACTTGTGATAAATCTCTATAATCTAACATTACAAGAGTAGATGTTGAAAATATATCTACATTATCTCTAATTGTAACATTTGTTCTACTAGCACCCTGTCTATCCACTTGTACACCGACAACATTATCAAGCATTACAGCAGCATTGTATGTTGGTCTGTTTTCAATTTCTTTTAGTAAAATGGTAGAAATTGAAGTCGCTGATTCAGAAAGCTTTTCAGGTTTTCTAGATCCAGCTATTACAACTTCGTCTAGTGTTTCACCAGAAATCAATGATAATGAAATAATTTGTGATGTCGAATTAACCATTAAAGATTGACTGGTATAGCCCATTGAACTTATCTCTAAAGTCCATGGTAAATCTTTGTCTGAAGATATTGAAAATTCGCCATTATTATCAGTGACAACTCCAGTATTAGTACCTTGAATGATAACATTAACTCCAAATAGTGTGTTAATTCCATCCGTAACTTTTCCAGTTACGGTGTTAGTTTGAGCATTAACCATAAAAAAGGTGGCTAAAATAAAGGTCAAACTAGATAAATAAAATTTAAATTTCATAATTGTTGTTTAGGTTAAATTGTAAAAAATTCTTCTGTTTTTAAATAATTAATAATTTTAAATTCAAAATTTATGAATTCATCATAATATGTGGCAAAATAATACTATTTATCCGGTTTTTAAAATTTTTATTAAAATCATGACCCATTCCCCTTATGATAACTAGCTTTGATCCGTGTATTAAAGAGGCCATTTTTTTTGAATGACTTGGAGGTATAAGAGGGTCGTCTGAACCATGAATAATTAAGGTTGGTGTTAGAATTTTTTTTAATTTGCTATATCTGGAACCAGAATTCTTAATCGCTTTTTTATGTTGAAAGAA
>CALKEO010000055.1 GCA_938088195.1 uncultured Flavobacteriaceae bacterium
ATTTTTTTAAAATACACTTTAATCATCATTTAAAGCAAATCAATAAAAGGTTGAATACTAACGTTATTTAGAGCCTGTTCCGTCTCTGTTTGGTTTTCTTATAGATGGCCAACCTCTTGATCTCATCATTTTTCCAGTCCTAGGGTTTTTAACTCTTTCAGGCATTATCCTTTTTTCTCTTGAAGCCTTATCTTCATCTTCACTTGCCTTGTAAGCAAGAATAGCTGTTAAAATGACGTTGTTTCTTAAATCGTCAAAAACAATTTTATCATGAGTGTCTAGATTAGTGTGCCAAGTATAGTTCCAATATGCCCAATCAAGAGCACTTAAATTAAATGCAGGCACTCCAGCGGCTACAAATGAAGCATGATCTGTTCCTCCTCCTCCTGGGTTTCCAGGAAATTCTGTTTCAATATGTTTTTTAACATCCTGAGGAACTTCAGATAGCCAATCTGACAAATAATCGTATGAATTTAAAAACCCTTGACCATTAATATTAATCACTCTACCTGTTCCGTTATCTTGATTAAAAAGAGATTGAATATTCTCAATAATATTTGGAAAATCTTCAACAAATGCTCTGGAACCATTCAAGCCTTGTTCCTCACTTCCCCAATGACCAACCATAATCGTTCTTTTAGGGTTTGGATAAAACTTCTTTAAAATTCTCATCGTTTCCATCATAACAAGTGTTCCAGTGCCGTTATCTGTTGTGCCTTGTCCACCATCCCAAGAATCGAAATGCGCAGATAACATGACATATTCATCAGGTTTTTCAACTCCTTTTATTTCTGCAATAGTGTTAAAAGTAGGCATTTCTCCAAGCTCTTTTGATGTTGATACTATTTTAACTTTTGGAGTCAAACCCCTCTCCGCCATTCTGTACAACATAGTATAATCCTCTAAATTTAAATCTACGTTCGGAATTTTATCGGTTCTTGCACTGAAAATTTTATTAGCACCAGATTCTTTTGACCAGTAACTTGAAATTAAACCAACCGCACCAGCATCTTCAAATGCCTTGCTAATATCTCTGTACCCATAGCCGGTTTTTGAAATATTTGAATACCATTCTCTTGATATTTTATTTCTTTCTTCCTTCATTTTATCAAATGATTCTTGAGTTGCAAATTCCTTCCACTGATAATCCGGTCTTCCTGTAATTTGATTTTGACTTACTAAAATAAATTTCCCTTTTATAGTTTTTAACCATTGTTCAAACTCAGATTTGTCATTTATTTTCGGAGGTTTTATCACTTCTGCCGTAATTCCTCTTTTTGAAGTTGATGGGCTCCAGGCTAATTGTCTCCCCGCAAGAGTTCTAACTCTTGGTTCTAACATGTCAATATGAGTAATCCCTCTTTCCCATCCTCTCCATATCCCCCATTGGTGAAGTCTAGCGGGAATTCCCCATTTTTCATAATTTTTAACAGCCCAATCATGAGCATTTTTCATCTGAGGTGTTCCTACTAATCTCGGGCCGATAACATCAAAAAGCTCGTGAGCAAGTGTCTCTAACTGAGAATTATTTGTAACCTCTTCAATGATTTCATTTATAATTTTATTTTGAGATACTAGATTAAATGAAGTTAAAAGAAAAATTAAAAAAATATTTTTTTTCATTTGATGTTTATTTAAATATGACGGAAAGGTATTAAATTTATTTTATCAAAAAATAAAACTACATGGCTGAAATTTATAATCAAATTTTAAAAAGTAAGGTTAGTAGGCCTATATTATATGATGTTTTTTATAAAAAAAATTCCATTAAAAAACCATTAGTTATTTTTTGCCATGGCTACAAAGGTTTTAAGGATTGGGGGGCTTGGGAATTAGTGGCAAAAGAGTTTTCTAAAAATAATTGCTTTTTTGTAAAATTTAATTTTTCTCACAATGGTGGAACCATGGAAAATCCTATTGATTTTCCAGACTTAGAAGCTTTTGGAAACAACAACTTTTCACACGAACTAAGCGATATAGACAGAGTGCTTAATCATATAAAAAAAAGTGAAGAGTTTGAAAGCGATATTGATTTAAAAAACATCTCCCTCATTGGGCATAGTAGAGGTGCTGGTTCTGTTTTAATAAAAGCTTCTGAGGATCTTATGATTTCTAAAATTATTAGCTGGGCTGGGGTTAGTGATTTTAAAGTGAGATTTAATGAAGGGTCAAAAGAGTTTGATAATTGGAAGAAAAATGGAATAATGTATGTTAAAAATGCTAGGACTAAACAGTCAATGCCTCATTATTTTCAGTTTTACCAGGATTTTAAAAAAAATGAAGAAAGGTTTAATATTAAATCAGCTGTTGAAAAATTAAAAATCCCTTTTTTAATTATTCATGGTTCTAAAGACACTTCTGTATTGCCTGAAGAGGGAGAGAATTTGTTTTCTTGGAGCAAATCAGGTGAAATACAAATAATAGAAGGTTCTGATCATGTTTTTAAATCAAAACACCCCTGGCAATCAAAAAAATTACCAGAGGATTTAAAAAAAGTAGTCTGCCTCACAATTAATTTTTTGGAAAAAAATTAAAATGTTAGACTTTTAAATTCGTCATATACTGTGCGTTATCCTCAGCTGCTTCCATCGGAGTTGATCCTGTATAGGCTTCTTGTTCCACAATAAAAGTATGTAACCCTTTTTTAGCTCCATAAGAAAGTATCTTTTGGAAATCAATTGAGCCTTTACCAAGCGTGCAGGACTCAAATAAATCACCTCTTCTATTTTTTGTTTCACGCTGCATTAAATCCTTTACATGACAATAAGTAAATCTACCAGGATGCTTGTCAAACCATTTTATCGGGTCTTCACCTGCAGCTACTACCCAATAAATATCCATTTCAAAATCTACAAGATCTGAATCGGTATTGTTCATAAGTACATCTTGTAGATAGATTCCATTTCTGTTTTTAAAAGAATATTCATGATTGTGATAAGCAAACCTAAGGCCGTTTTTTTTAGCAATTTCACCACATTTATTAAATGTATTGGCATGATTTTTAAAAGTCTCGAGGCTTAAATCTCTTCTACCTAATCCTGGACAAATTAAATAGTCCAACCCAATTTCAGAAGATTGAGCGCATTTTTTATTGAAACTTTCTAGCTTTCCCGTTTCGCTGCAATGACTAGCTATCATTTTTAACCCTAAATCATCTAAATATTTTTTAAAATCTGTATTACTCATCCCCCAAAATAGTCCTTGATCACTCTCGTAACCTTCAATATATTTATAACCATAAGATGCTAATTTTTTTAAAGTAGCTTTTGGATCTTTTTTCATACTGTCTCTCACAGAATATAATTGAATAGCAAAATTTTCCGAGATTGAGTTAGAAGTACGAAACAGTTCTTGTGATTTTAAAGATAGTGGTAAGCCTATTGAAGCAGATAATAAAGCGCTGTTAAAAATAAAATTTCTTCTTTTCATTTTTTTTTTTTTTACAATTTAGTTATTTATAAAGAACAATAAGGGGTTTATAGGTCCAAAAATGTTGGTAAATAAGTTACGTTTAGTTGAAGTTAACTATAAATCTATTTCTTAGATTTGTAAAAATTAAATTATTAAATATGAAAAAATTATTATTCTTTTTTGCATTATGTCTAATAACATCTTGCAACACAACGGTACAAGAACCTCAGGCTGATGTGCCAGCAGGTTATCTTTCAACAGCTGATGGTAAATCAGACGCCTTTGATGGTGATCCAGCTAATTTAGATATTATTGATAAGTATCTAGAGGCTCACAATAACAAAGATTTAGAAGCCATCTTCAATATTGAAGCAGACTCTACGAAACAATTTGGTCAATTTTTTGTTTATGGGCCAAGAGGTGAATACCTTAAGGGAAGAGAAACTCACAAAGAATTTCTTAGCCCATGGTTCGAAGCTGCAAATCCAAACTGGAACACATACTTCTCTTACTCAATGAAAGTTGATGGTCAGGTTGGAGAATGGGTTATTAATGGTCATGTATTAACTCAAAATGTTGAGGGAGAGGAAGTAAAATCTTACGACGTTGCTGATTTTTACATTGAAGATGGTAAAGTAGGTGGTTTTTGGGTTTACACAAGAGCTGCTGTTCAGCCTGAGGAATAATTTTTTAAAATAATTAAAATGAATAAGTTTTTACAAAGACATTTTAATTGTTAAATTCGCCCTCTAGTTTTTAGAAACTACTAGGTCCTATAGCTCAGTTGGTTAGAGTAGCTGACTCATAATCAGTTGGTCCCTGGTTCGAGCCCAGGTGGGACCACCCTTAAAACCCTTCGATAAGAGGGGTTTTTTGTTTTTAGATGTTTAGCAACAACTTACTTAAATATATAAAATCTTGGCAACTATATGGCAACTGCAATTATTTAATAAAACATTAATTAATTAAATTGAAAAAAGATTGATTAATCAAAGTAAATAACTTCTATGTTATTGTTAATAAAACCACTTGAACCTTAAAAATAAAGCTTGTAACTTGGTAACAATAAGAACTATTTATTCTTTATATACATATATTCTTTCTCCCTAAATATATTCCTAGTCATTTATTTATATAAAATTATTCCTATATATTTTTTTAATAATAGCGCCCTAAAGGAGCATATGTAAATAGATATCTAATAAAATATTTATATAGATAATTATATTAAAAACATATATCTAAAAATTACAGTTACAGGCTTGAATACAGGATAACTATATTCAAAATTCAAACAGGTGTGTTAAAAGCGCCCTTCGGGCGGATGTTTATGTAAAGAGTCCTCTATAAAGGGAGTAGATTAATAAGGTTTAGATAATTTTACTTAAATAGGGTTTTAAAACTTGACCAATTAAAATATATCAATAAAACATTTAGAGATGCTGTTAACAATGCAACTTCAAAAGCAGTTGGGTCTAATATTAGACGATAAAAAACTATATTAACAGATATAATTGATGCAAAAATTAAAGCTAACCCCTTCCATTTGTTAGTTAACAGTAATAAACCAGATGATACTTCTGTAAACCCAATTAACTCCCACATATAACCTGTATTTATTAATGCTTGCATAAAATCATCAGGTGGTGGCGTAGGTATAAATCCAAAAAATTTATTAATTCCAAATACGAATAAAATGAGACCAAGAAGAATACGTGATATTAATGATATTTTGGATGACATATTTTAAATTTAGTGTTTTAATAAATATATGATATTAAAAACTAAATGCCCAAGACAAGCAATAATAACCAGCTACAATAGACCTGTATTATACAACAACATAGTCCTCTACAAAGGGAGTAGATTAATAAGGTTTAGATAGCCGAACTATTTATTTTTATAATAGAAGTAAATCGTACTTTTATTTTTCTTAAATTGTTAATTATAAATTAATTACTATGAAAAAATTAGCTCTCTTTTTCTCTTTAGTATTTATTATATCCTGTTCTAAAGATCCTATTATTTATACACTTACAACTTCTGCAAACCCAGCTGATGGCGGAACAGTATCTCCATCAACTCAACAATACGACGAAGGCAAAACAGCAACAATAACAGCTACACCAGCAGCTGAATATTTATTTCAAAGTTGGTCAGGCGCTACCGGTTCTTCAAACAGCACTAGTGTTGTAATGAACTCTGATAAATCAGTGACAGCTAATTTTGTTAAAAAGAAATAC
>CALKEO010000056.1 GCA_938088195.1 uncultured Flavobacteriaceae bacterium
GTGTCCAGAAAACTTTAAGTCAATGTTATCTTGGTTTGAAAAAAAATTAAGGTAAATCAATTTCTAATCCATCATACGATAAAAAAACATTTTTAGGCAACTGCTTATCTACCTTATCATGAAATCCTAAAAGATGACTTATGTGAGTTAAATAAGTTTTTTTAGGTTTTATAAGATCGATCAACACAAGAGCTTCTTTTAAATTTAAATGAGAATAATGCTCCTCTACCCTTATACAATTTAAAACTAAAACCTCTAAATTCTTTAATTTTAAAAGCTCAGCACTATCAATTGTTTTCAAATCTGTTAAATAAGCAAAATTATTAAATCTAAATCCAAAAACTTGTAAAGAAGCATGAAGATAATTAATTGGAGTTACCTTTAAATCAGAAATAAAAAAATCTTTATTTTCTTGAACTTCTATTTGTTTTAAAACAGGAGCGCTTGGATATTTTTTTTCTTTTTTAAAAATATATTCAAACCTAAAATTTAAATTATTTAAGACTCTTTTGTGTGCATATATTGGTATTTCTCCTTGTTTGAAGCAAAAAGCTCTTAAATCATCAATTCCAGAAGTGTGATCTGAATGTTCATGTGTGTATAGTATTCCATCAATTCTTTCACATCCATATCTTAACATTTGTTGTCTGAAATCTGGCCCAGTATCAATAACATACATGTAATTTTTCCATGTAAATAAAATTGAAGATCTCAAACGTTTATCTTTTTTATTTACACTTTTACACACAGGATGGCTGCTTCCAATTAAAGGAATTCCTGTGGAAGTACCAGTACCTAAAAAAATTATTTTCAACTAGTTATTTTATTATAAATATATCATTTACTTGACAAAAACTTATAACTTTGTAATACAATACATTTACAATGTCTATTTCTCTAGAAGGAGATCAACCTTTCGAAAATATTCCCTCAATCAAAGCTAAAGCTCTGAGAATAAATCTCAATGAACATATTTACGGAACTTTTGCTGAAATTGGTGCCGGTCAAGAGGTTGCTAGACATTTTTTTAGATCTGGTGGCGCATCTGGAACTATTGCCAAAACAATGAGCGCCTATGATAAAGCTTTTAGTGATGCCATTTATGGACATGAAACTAACAGTGGATATGTTTCTGAGTCCCGATTAAAAAAAATGTTGGACCATGAGATTGACCTTCTTGAATCTAGAATGGACAGAAAAGACCACCCCAATAAAATGTTCTTTACCTATGCAAATACCGTAGCGACCATTGATTTTGCAAAAAAATATAAGGGTCATGGTTGGATGGGTATTAAATTTCAAACAAATTCAAAAGATGATTTTAGTGAGATTCATATCCATGTAAGATTTCATTTATTTGAAGCAAAAGCTCAACAGGAGGCTTTAGGTTTAATGGGTTTGAATTTGATTTATGGTGCCTATTATAAATATGATCAACCAAGAAAATTATTAAAATATTTATATGACCACATTGACTCTGAGTCCATAGAAATTGATACAATCAATTTTTCTGGTCCTTTATTCAAAAAAGTTGATAATAGATTGATGAGTTTAGAGCTTGTTAAAAATGATATGACTAAAGCTGTTATGTTTGGGCCTGATGGAAATAATGTATTGCCTGCAAAAGTTTTATATAAAAAAAATATTTTAGCCATCAGAGGGAGTTTTAGGCCTGTTACTCTGGTTAATGAAGACATGTTTATTAAGTCAAATCAAATAATTTCAAGAGAAAAAAGTTATTCAGAAAATAAACTAATCAATTTATTTGAAATTACATTATCCAATTTAAAATCAAATAACGGAGATGTTAATGAAGAAGATTTTATGGATAGAGCTAAATTGTTATGCGCATTGGGCCATACTGTGATGATTACTAATTTTAAAGAGTATTACAAACTTGCCGAATACTTTTCAAGCTACACTGAAAAGGAAGTCGTATTAACTATGGGAGTTAATAACTTAATAGAAATTTTTGATGAAAAATACTACGATAATTTAAGAGGAGGTATATTGGAAGCTTTCGGAAAATTATTTGTTAAAAATTTAAGAGTTTTTCTTTATCCAACAAAAGCAAAAGATGGTACCATTGTAAATAGTAATAATATTCATGTAGCAAATAAAATGAAAAACCTTTATAAGTTTTTTAAATATAACAACAGACTTCTAGATATTTTCGATTATGATGAAAACCTTTTGGATATCTATTCTATCAAAGTATTGGAAAAAATTAATAAAGGTGAAAAAGGTTGGGAAAAAATGCTTCCTCAGGAGGTTACTAAACTAATAAAAAGTAAAAATTTATTTGGTTTTAAATAGCACCTAACCCTCCAAAATCTGATTGGTATGGTCTTTAGTTTTCACTTTATCAAATACCCTTGTAATAATTAAATTTTCATCAATTATAAAAGTTGTTCTTAAAACCCCCTCATATTCTTTACCCATAAATTTCTTTAATCCCCAAACACCAAAAGCATTAATGATTTTTTTTTCAGTATCAGCTAAAAGTGGATAAGGAAATCCACCAAATTTCGACGAAAAAGAAGACTGAGCCTTGACCTTGTCAGCACTAACTCCGATTATAGAAAATCCTGCATCAGACAATACTGAATAGTTTTCAGACAAGTTACAAGCTTGTGCTGTACAACCTGGAGTGTTTGCTTTTGGATAAAAAAATATGATAGTTTTTTTTCCTTTTAAATCATTATTTGTAATTAGATTTTCTTTATCATCATAACAAGAAAAATCTGGTATTTTATCGCCAACTTTTAATAGACTCATTTGAAATATATTTGTAGTAAATTTAATTAATTGTGTATGAATAAAAAAGAAAGAGTTATATATATAATTGAGACTTTGGAACTGTTATTCCCAAAAGTACCAATTCCTTTAGATCACAAGGATTCATACACACTTTTAATTGCAGTATTACTTTCAGCTCAAAGTACTGATATAGGAGTTAATAAAATAACTCCTATACTCTTTTCAAAAGCTGATAGTCCAAGCGAAATGGTAAAACTAACTATTGATGAAATTAGAAATATTATAAGACCAGTTGGCCTATCCCCAATGAAATCTAAAGCGATTCACGGTCTTTCTCAAATTTTAATAGATAAACATAATAGTAAAGTCCCCAATAATTTTGATGATTTAGAAGCACTTCCAGGTGTTGGACACAAAACTGCTAGTGTAGTTATGGCTCAAGCATTTGGTGTGCCAACATTTCCTGTCGACACGCATATTCATAGATTAATGTACCGTTGGGGGATGTCATCTGGAAAAAATGTAAAAGTTACAGAAAAGGACGCCAAAAGAATTTTTCCAAAAAAACTATGGAATAAACTTCACTTACAAATAATTTGGTATGGAAGAAAATTTTCTCCAGCTAGAGGATGGAATATTAATACGGATATTATAACAAAAAAAATTGGAAGAAAATCAATAATTAATAAAATGACTTAAGCTATTTCCATTAACTCATTTTTTAATTCGGATTTATCCATTTGTTTTCTAAGATTATTCAGTGAATACCTTACCCTTCCTAAAGCTGTATTGATTGAAATATCATTTTTTTTGGCAATATCTTTAAAACTTAAAT
>CALKEO010000057.1 GCA_938088195.1 uncultured Flavobacteriaceae bacterium
GATGATTTAACTGATCCAGCTCCTGCAACAACTTTTGCTCACTTAGATGCAACCACCGTACTATCTAGAAAAATTGCTGAATTGGGGATATATCCTGCTGTTGACCCATTAGATTCAACATCAAGAATTTTAACAGCTGAAATTTTAGGTGATGACCATTATAATTGTGCACAAAAAGTGAAAGAACTTCTACAGAAATATAAAGAACTTCAGGATATTATTGCGATTCTTGGTATGGAAGAACTTTCTGAAGAAGATAAGCTTTCAGTTTACAGAGCAAGAAAGGTTCAAAGATTCCTTTCTCAACCTTTTCATGTTGCTGAACAATTTACTGGTATCCCAGGTGTTTTAGTTGATATAAAAGATACAATTAAAGGCTTTAATATGATTATGGATGGAGAACTTGATCATCTTCCTGAAGCGGCTTTTAACTTAAAAGGAACTATTGAAGAAGCTATTGAAGCGGGTGAGAAAATGTTAGCTGAAGCCTAATCAAGAATTATAATTATGTATTTAGAAATAGTTAGCCCAGAAAAAACTTTGTTTAACGGAGACGTTCAATCTGTTTTAGTCCCCGGTTCTGATGGTTCTTTTCAAATGTTAGATAATCATGCCCCTATTGTTTCTACTCTTATTAAGGGAACAGTAAAAATTTTAGGAGACATAAATATACCTGAAGAGCTCAAAGATATTTTTTCGAATGTCAGTTCAAATGAGACTCATTTAAGTATTGTTTCTGGAGTGGTTGAAATGAAGGAAAATAAAGTAATTATTTTAACAGACTAACTGTTACCTTTAATAATTAACTAAATTGGTATTTTATGAGTATGAAATACAAATTATCATCTCTATTTTTTTTCTTTCTAATTGGTCTTTTTTCTCAAGATTTAAACGATGATCAATTGTTAGATGAAGTGATTATTTCCTCCTCAAAAATTAATTTGCCTTTTTCTAAGAATTTCAGAACAATAAAGATTATTAGTTCTAATGAAATCCAACAAATTCCTGCCAATAATGTTTCTGATTTATTACAACAAGTCACAGGCATTGATGTCAGAAGAAGAGGAGCTGGAGGTGTTCAAGGCGATCTTTATATAAGAGGAGGAGGGTTTGATCAAACTTTACTTTTAGTTGATGGCATGAAGATGGATGATGCACAGACAGGACATCATACTTTAAATATGATTCTTCCCCTGTATTTAATTGAAAGAATCGAAATAATAAAAGGGCCAGCTGCTAGAATTTTTGGTCAAAATGCTTTTAATGGAGCTATCAATATAGTTACCAAAGATTTTGTATCGCAGAGGGGTGCTGTTGAAATGAATCTAAATGAACTTTCATATGGATCATTTGAACAGAAAAATATTTCATTATCAACTAAGATTTCAGGTGAGAATATTAACTCTTTAATTAGTTATTCAGGGAATAGATCAGATGGGTATAGACATAATACTGATTTCAAAAAAAATAATTACTTTATAAAAACTTCTTTTAATACGAACAATAAACCTATTGATGTACTAGTTTCTTTTAATGAGAATAAGTTTGGTGCCAACGGTTTTTATGCCAGTCCTAGTGCAACAGAACAGTATGAAGAAACTCAAGCTAGTCTATTTGGAATATCTACAACAATAAACTCTGAAAACCTTTCTATTACTCCAAAATTATACTGGAGGCGTGGTCAAGACGAGTACATATATATTAGAGATAATCCCTCGGTTTATAGAAACCTACATAAAACCAATAAAGTTTCAGCCGAATTAAGCGGTTCTTATTTTTCAGATTTAGGCGTTACTGGATTTGGGATTGATTTGTCTACTGTAAATATTTCTAGTAATAATTTAGGTGAGCACAAGAGAACGACAGTTAATCTTTTTGCTGATCACACTTTTAAGCTAATGGATAACAAATTAATGGTTTCACCAGGGATAGCATTTAGTTATTTTTCAGATTTGTCTTTTCATTCCTTTCCTGGATTAGATTTAGGATATAATTTGAACTCAAAATTTAAATTATATACTAATATTGGAAAAACGTATAGAATCCCAACCTATACAGACCTGTATTATAGTGACAGGACAACAATTGGTAATGAAAATTTAAATCCTGAATCTGCAATATCCACTGAGTTTGGTGTTAAATATGATTCATCTAACGTAAAATTTACGGCTTCTTTTTTTAATAGAAATGCAAAAAATATTATTGATTACGCTAAAGAAAATGAGGAGGATCTATGGAAGGCAGTTAATATAGGTTCACTAAGTTCTAATGGATATGAATTTGATTTTTCATATAGTTTTAAAAGTTCTAACACCCTCTCTAGTGCTAATTCAATTAGTATTGGTTACACAAAGATTAAGGACAATAATTACGTAAGTAATATTAATTTTTCAAGGTACTCTCTAAATTCTCTAAAACATCACTTAGCTTCTAACTTGAATTTAAACTACATAAAGAACATAAATCATTCCATTGTTTTTAAATATGCTGAAAGATCAGATAAGTCTAATTATAGTGTGTTAGATTCGAAAATAATGTTTAAAAAATCAATATTTATTTATATAAATAATATTTTGAACGAACAATACTCTGAAACAAATCTTGTTCCAATGCCAGGACGAAATTTTTTAATCGGTTTTAGTACTGGAATAGACTAATTGACCTCCAAGGAATGTTTTTAAGACTTTAGTTTGTGGAGTTTTATCAATATCAATTTTCATAATGTCTCTGTCAATGACTATAAAATCGGCGAATTTATTTTTTTCAATACTTCCTTTTTCTTTTTCTTCAAAATTTAGATAAGCTGCCCAAATAGTCATTCCTTTTAGAGTTTCCTCTCTGGAAAGTGCATTTTGAAATTGAAATCCATTTTCAGGATAAGCATTTAAATCTTTTCTTTCAACAGAGGCGTAGAATGTGTGAAATGGATTTACTTTTTCAACTGGAAAATCTGTTCCAAGTCCAATTACTTTTGATTTTTCAAGCAGTGCTTTGTATGCATAAGCACCTTTTATTCTTTTAGATCCAACTCTGTACTCAGCCCAATACATGTCACTAGTAGCATGAGTTGGTTGAACAGATGGTAAAATCTTATCATTAAAACCATTCATGTCCTTTAAATCAATTATTTGCGAGTGTTCAATTCTCCACCTGGGATCAATTTTATTTTCTAAAACCTCTGAGTAAGTATTTAATAATATTTTGACAGTCGAATCACCAATAGCGTGAGTATTCATTTGAAAATTAGCATTAGCTAGTCTTTTTGCTAAATCATTAATTTTTTCTGGACTTGTCACAAGTTTACCATGATTATGCATATCATCAGAATAGGGTTGTTTGAGGGTAGCTCCTCTTGAACCAAGCGCTCCATCTCCATATACTTTTACTGATCTTACATTTAATAAATTTGTTTTAATTGGTCCATTTTTTAAAAAATAATCAACATCTTTTTTTGAATTACTTATCATGGCATACACTCTAATTTTTAAATCCTTCTTTTTTTGTAAGTTGTCAATAAGAAGAATAATTTCTTTTGATAAGCCAGCATCATCAATAGTAGTTAGTCCATGTTTAAAACATATCTCTTGAGCATCTAAAAGTGCCTGTTTTTTTTCAGATTTTGATAATTCTGGAATGACAGCATCAATCAAGCTCATTGGACCGTCAATGAGAATACCTGTTAGTTCCCCATTTTTTTTCAAAATAGTTCCATTACTGCTTTTGGTATCGTTATTTATTTTAGCCATGTCTAAGGCTTTTTGATTTACTAAATAAGCGTGACCATCTATTCTTTCAAGAACAACAGGAATATTTGGAAAAAGTAGGTCCAATTGATTTTTATTTGGAAACTCTTTAATGTCCCAATCATTTTGATCCCATCCTCTGGCTTTTATGACAGTTTTGTAATTTTTAGATCGATTTTTTAATTTGGATATAATTTGGTCAAATGACTTGGTACCAACTAAATCAATTTCTTGTTGATTTAAACCTAATCCATAAAAGTGACAATGAGCGTCAATAAGACCAGGTAATACTGTTGCTCCTTTTAAATCAATTGACTTATCGTAATGATATTTTTTTAAAATATCATTTGTTCCTGTTTCATAAATTAAACCATCTTTTACAGCGATGGCCTCAATAACACTAAATTCATTATCTACAGTGTAAATATTGCCATTGTGAAGGATCAAATCGACATTGTTTTTACAACCAAAAATTGAATTTAACAAGAAGAATAAAAAAATGATTTTGAAATTATATTTCATTTATTTTTGAGTAGATTAAGTTACTTTCCCATCCTCGGTATAATAAATAGGAAATTATTTTTTTCTTTTTTTCAATCGAACTTAATTTACTCAAAGATGATAATTTTTTAGTAAATAGTTCTTCTAGTTTTTGCTCGTAGCATGTTTCGTCAATTTCTTTTAAACCGTGATTTATATTGTAAGGAGAAATATTCCTACGTTTTAGTTCATTTGTAATTCTAATTTTACCCCAATTTTTAAAATTAAATTTTCCCCGAACAAAACTTTTAGAAAATCTAGATTCGTTCAAATAATCATCTTTAATTAAGTTTGAAATTATTTGATTAGAATCATGCATATTAACATTAAAGGTTTTTAATTTAGCTTTAACTTCTTTATGACACCTGTCTTGGTATGAACAATAAAATTGTAGTTTTCTCTCTATTTCTTTTGTTGTTAAATCCCTATTATTCATTTTTTGAAAATTAGCACAATTTAGAGCAAAAAAAAAGCGACCTATAATGGGTCGCTTTTTTATTATGCATTTATGATTTGACCTTCTTTATCGAAAAATCGAAAATGTAAATAGGTGTATGCGTCTCTTGGGATAATTTTAACCCATCTGTTATGATCCAAATACCATTTTAATCTAACAGAAGGATAACCACTTTTAACATAAGCTGCCACAAAAGGATGCAAATGTAAAACAAGCTTTTTATTATCGTACTTTTTGTTGTTTAAGATTTTTTCTAATTTATTTGAAATTTTATCAATTAAAACAATTGGAGCTTCGACGGTCCCATTAATATTTGGATTTAATTCTTTAGTTTTTATATCCATTTCGGATCTAACTCTTTGTCTAGTCATTTGAATTAAACCAATTTTACTTGGGGGAAGAATTTTATGTTTTGCTCTGTCAGATTCCATCTCACTTTTGAAGTGATCAAATAATTTTTTTCTGTTTTCAGGGCTTAACATATCAATAAAATCAACAACTATAATTCCACCCATATCTCTAAGTCTTAATTGGCGCGCAATTTCTGAAGCAGCAACTAAATTAACTTCTAGGGCTGTTTCTTCTTGATTTTTTGCTTTTGTTGATCTGTTTCCACTGTTTACATCAATTACGTGAAGAGCTTCAGTATGCTCTATTATTAAATAAGCACCTTTACTCATGGTAACTGTTCTTCCAAAAGCAGTTTTAATTTGACGTTCCACTCCATATTGTTCGAAAATGGGAGTGTCAGATTGATGAAGTTTAACAATTGATTGCTTTTTCGGAGCAATTTGTTTCAAATATTCCTTAATCTCTGAATACATGGATTTTTGATTTACATATATTCCAGTGAATGAGTCGTTAAAAATATCTCTTAAAATGGATGAAGACCTATTCATCTCACTTTGTACTTTTAAAGGAATTTCTGATCCTTTTATTTTTTTACAAAGTTGTATCCAGTGACCATATAAGTTCTGTAGATCGTTGTCTAGTTCAGCCACCATTTTATCTTTGGCGACGGTTCTTACAATTACTCCAAAACCTTTTGGTTTGATACTCTGAACTAGTCTTTTCAACCTACTTTTTTCTTCTTTACTTTCTATTTTTTGTGAAATAGAAATTCTGTTAGAAAAAGGTACAAGAACTAGAAAACGTCCAGCAAAAGATAATTCTGAACTGATTCTAGGACCTTTTGTTGAAATAGGTTCTTTTATGATTTGGACTAGTACTGATTGATTAGGGCTTATGACATCCGAGATACTCCCTTCCTTGTCAATTTCAGATTCAAAATGAAATTTATCAAGGGAAAAATTCTTTATTTTACCTGCGCTTACACCTTTAATGAACTTAATTAATGATAAGATTTTTGGACCTAAGTCATGATAATGTAAAAAAGCATCTTTTGTATATCCAACATTTACAAATGCTGCATTTAAACCAGAAATTGTTTTTTTTGTTCTGGCTAAAAAAATGTCTCCGACATTAAATTTATTACTATCATTTTGTTTGTGAAGTTCAATTAATTTTCCGTTTTTAAGTAGTGCAAAATCAACTGCAGTAGAATTTGATCGAATAATGATTTCTTTACTCACAATTTATGATTTAATACTCATATAAAATTATATGAATAGGTTATACTATTACACACAGGATTTAATTTACAGGGAAGAGTATCAGTAATGAACTTTTACTAAAACAATCTTCATTTCAAAGAACAAAAAATGTTCATTATAAAAATAATTTATTTATTTTTTTTGTGTCGATTAGCACGACTTCTTTTTTTACGCTTATGCGTAGCTACCTTGTGCCTTTTTCTTTTTTTACCACTTGGCATAATTTTTTTTTTAATTAATTATTTTGCTTTACACTCTCAACAAACACTTTAGCAGGTTTGAAAGCTGGAATATTATGAGCGGGGATTCTAATTGTTGTATTTTTTGAGATATTTCGGCCAGTTTTTTCAGCTCTTTTCTTCACAATAAAACTACCAAATCCTCTCAAGTAAACGTTTTCTCCATTATTTAAGGAACTTTTTATTTCTTCCATTAAATTTTCAACTGTTGCTAAAACTTCATTTTTCTCTAAACCTAAATTGTTTGAAATTTTTGTTACAATTTCCGCTTTGGTCATATTATTAAATTTATTTATGTTTACTTTTTAGGTTGCCAAATATATAAATTTAAATTCACAATTCATTTTTTTCTTATTCTTAAATCACAGTTATTTTGGATTCAAAGTTGTTTAAAAGTTTAGTAAAAAGTTTTTCAAAAGATTTAATAGCTTGGTATCACATCAATAAAAGAAATCTTCCTTGGAGAAGAACGAATGATCCCTATAAGATTTGGTTATCTGAAATCATTTTGCAACAGACGCAAATTAAACAAGGGCTGCCTTATTATCAAAAATTTGTGAATAGATTTCCTAACATATTTGTGCTAGCTCAGTCGTCAGAAAATGAGGTCTTAAAATTATGGGAGGGGTTAGGTTATTACAGTCGAGCTAGAAATTTACATAAAACAGCAATATTAATTGTCAGGGATTACAATGGAATTTTTCCAACAAAATATATTGATTTGATTAATCTTCCTGGTATTGGAGATTATACTGCAAGTGCTATTAGTTCCTTTTCTATCAATGAAGTTAACCCTGTTGTAGATGGAAATGTCTACAGGTTTATCTCCAGATTACTAGCAATTAAAACCCCTGTTAATACACACAAGTCTTTAAAGGAATTTAAAAAAATCACTCATCAATTAATTTCAAAAAATAATCCCTCAGATTTTAATCAGGCTATTATGGAATATGGCGCTTTAGTTTGTAAACCATCTTCGCCAAACTGTGAAAATTGTGTTTTTAAAAATAATTGTTGTTCTTTTTTAAATAATAAAGTTTACTTATTTCCAATAAAGAAAAAAAAAAATATAACTAAAATTAGAAATTTTAACTTTTTAGTTATAAAATCTTCAATCAATCGAACTATTATAAAAAAAAGAACAGGAAATGATATATGGAAAAACTTATATCAATTTCCTTTATTTGAGACTGATGATCCTGCAGATAAAAATGATGTTTTACAAAAATTAAAAAAAAATAAAAATCTCGATTTAAGTGTTGGTAAATTGAATTTATATCGAAATAAAATTTTTATAAATAAACTTTCACACCAGCACATTCATTGTTCTTTTTGGATAGTTCAAGTAAAAAAAATTAACAAAAATTATGTAAATATTACTGATTTAAGCTCATATCCATTTCCTAAACCAATTTCTAATTTTCTTATTAACTATAAGTGGTAATCTTTGCTTTTTGTTATATTTGATAGACAAACAAAAATATGAGTGGATCTTTAAATAAAGTAATGTTAATCGGTAATTTAGGAGATGAAGTAAAAATGCATCATTTCGATGGTGGTGGTTGTATCGGAAGATTTCCAATTGCCACTAATGAGAGTTATACAAATAAAACGACTGGTGAAAAAGTTTCAAATACCGAGTGGCACAACGTAGTTGTAAGAAATAAAGCTGCAGAAGTTTGTGAAAAATATCTAAAAAAAGGAGATAAAATATATGTTGAAGGAAAAATAAAAACAAGAAAATGGCAATCTGATGATGGTATTCAACGCTATTCGACTGAAATACATGTTTCTGAGTTTAACTTTCTTTCAACAAAAAATGACTTAACAACTGATTCACCTACGATAGATGTCAAAGAAATCCACTCTGAAAATCAAAACAGTGATTCAGATGATTTACCATTTTAAATTAATTTTTTTAATATAATATTGGTTATTAATTTACTTTATCTGCTACCTTTTTTAGATTCTTATACATTTGTTTTTAAAATTGTTTTAATTATAATATTATTAGTTTGTTCGGCACTAATTTCTGGTTCTGAGGTGGCTTTTTTTTCTTTAACCTCAACCGATCTTAAGAAAGCGAATAATTCAAAAAATAAAAACTTACAAATCACGTATAGCTTGAGAAATAATCCAAGAAGATTATTAGCCGCCCTATTAGTTTCAAATAATTTTATAAATATTGCAATAGTTCTTCTTTTTTCCTCATTTGGGAACGCTTTTTATTTAAAATCATTCCCATTTTGGATAAATTTTATAATTGAGGTAAGCGTGATAACTTTATTTATTTTACTTTTTGGCGAAATATTACCAAAAGTTTATGCCAATAGAAATCCAATTTCATTTTCAAAAAAAATGGCCTTACCAGTTCAGTTTTTAGACAAATATATTTTCTTTTTTTTAACAATTCCCATGAGTACAATGACTGAATTCATTCAAAAGCGATTGGTTTTTAAATCTACCAATTTATCGGTAGATAAACTTTCCGACGCTCTAGAGTTGACAGATAAAAGCGATTCATCAAAAAATGAACAAAAAATATTACAAAGTATTGTTTCTTTTGGAAGTGTTGAAACAAAACAAATCATGAGACCTAGAGTTGATGTTTTTTCGGTTTCTATTGAATTAAGTTTTATTCAGCTTTTAGATCAGATTCGTAAAAAAGGTTTTTCAAGAATCC
This sequence comes from uncultured Flavobacteriaceae bacterium, assembly GCA_938088195.1. GTDB lineage: Bacteria > Bacteroidota > Bacteroidia > Flavobacteriales > Flavobacteriaceae > MAG-121220-bin8. The sequence goes on from CALKEO010000057.1 coordinate 9,276, forward strand.
CTGTTTACCAAAAACAAATTGATAAAATCATTGGGATCATATATTTAAAAGATTTATTTCCTCATTTAAATAAAAAGAAATTTGATTGGAAAAAATTAATTAGAGAGCCTTATTTTATACCTGAAAATAAAAAACTTGACGATTTATTAAAAGAATTCCAGCAATTGAAAATTCATTTAGCTATTGTAGTAGATGAATATGGTGGTAATTCTGGAATAATAACAATGGAAGATGTGATAAAAGAAATTGTTGGAGAGTTAAATGTTGATTTTTTTCAAGAAGATTTATCTTTCACTAAAATCGATGATAATAGTTATATTTTTGATGGTAAAACTAATTTAAAAGATCTTTACAAGATTCTTAAAATCTCTGATGAAGCTGCATTTGAAAATAATAAGGGAGATTCTGAGACGCTTGCCGGATTTATTTTGGAGCAAAAAGGGTATTTTCCAAAAAAGGGATCTGCATTAATCTTTAAAAACCTAAAATTTATTGTTGAAGAAATTGATAGAAAAAGAATTAAAAAAATTAAAATTATTTTAAAAAAGTAATGAACAGGTTTGTTTTTATTTTGATTTTATTAGTTGGTTGTGAAGACTTTGAACTGCCAAAGAAAAAAGCATATTTCGCTCATCAGTTCAATATTCCATCTTATACAACCTTTAATAAAAATTGTTCCTACATGTTTAAAATTAATTCAGCAGCTAAATTAGATTTAGATAACAATTGCAATGCCATTATTAATTATAAAAATTTAAGCGCACAAATCTTCATTTCAAATATTTCAATGAATAATATTGATCAAATAAAATATGATTTTGATCAAAAAATTTTAGATAATTCTTCAAATGTTTCTAGAATAATCACGAGTGAGTTTAATAATCCAGAAAATCATGTTTATGCTCAGTATTACTCCTTTGTTGGCGACGCACCCTCCAATATTCAATTTTATGTAACGGATTCATTAACAAACTTTATCATGGGTTCTTTGTATTTTAAATCTAAGCCTAACTATGACTCGTTGTTGCCATCAATTAGTTATGTTAAAAATGATATTAAAAAGATGATCGAGACTTTTAAATGGAAATAAATAAACTTATTTATGTCTGATAATAATAAGAAATGGGTTTATCTCATTCTGCTTTCTGTTATATGGGGGAGTTCTTATATTTTAATAAAAAAAACTCTAATTGGTGTTAGCCCATTACAGCTTGGAAGTTTAAGAGTTATTTTTACAACAATGGTTTTGTTTATATTGGGTTTTTCCTCTTTAAAAAAAATTCCAAAGGATAAATGGAAGTGGATTGTTTTAACAGGTTATATAGGATCTTTTTTCCCATCTTTTTTCTTTGCTTTTGCTCAAACAGAAATAGATAGTGGTGTCGCTGCTATTTTAAATTCTTTGACTCCTCTTGCAACATTAATCATTGGAGTAGTATTTTATAAATTTATTATTGATTCCAAACAAATTTTGGGTGTCATTATAGGACTTTTTGGTTCTTTTTTACTGATTTACGAAGGATCGACAATTAATCCAGATCAAAATTTCTTGTTTGTTGGTTTTATTATCACTGCTTCAGTGTGCTATGCGACATCAGTAAATATGTTGAAAGCTCATTTACAAGATGTCCCAGCTATTTCGATTGCTTTAGGAAATTTTTTATGTATCCTTCCTCCAGCCTTAATTATTTTATTCTATTCTGGGTTTATGAATATTAATGTAATTGAGAGTCCAAAGGTTCAAAACGCATTATTTTACATTATTGTTTTGTCAGTTTTTGGGAGCGCATTTGCAAAAATATTGTTTAACAAATTCGTTCAGATAGCATCTCCTGTTTTTGCTTCCTCTGTTACTTATACATTGCCGGTTGTGGCAGTGATGTGGGGGTTACTTGACGGTGAAACGATTAATTTTAGACAAATATTAGCAACAATTGTAATTCTAATTGGAGTTTATTTTGCTAATCGTAGATCTACTTAAAAAAACTGTCATCAATTTCCTTGTTAAGTTTAATGGATGAGATATTAAACACTATATTTTGAGGTCCAGATGATATCTCTCTTTTAAAAGCAAATAAAATTCCATTTACATCTCTGTAGTCTGAAAATTTTGTTGTTGATGTAATCTCATTACCTCCTTGAGTCATTGTTTCCTCTGTCATCACAAGTAAATTAGTCTTAGCGTCATAATATCTAAAGGATTTATCTTTTACTTTTATTTTATATAAATCTTTTCCATCAATTGCAGATAAACTAACCAGTTCTATATCACTAATATTAAAATAGATTTCCTCAAAAAGTCCCAACTTTTGTTTTTCAGAATCTATTTGTTCTTTCTCAAAAGGAATTTTTTGACCCATTTGTTCTAGATAGCCATTTTCTCCATCAAATTTTGATGACATCATAGTACCCATTCCTTCAACGGTCATTGACATAGCATTAAGGTTTGGATGTTTTTGTTTAATCTCAGCTATTGGAGAAAATGGGGCATTAGGGATTGTAACACTTGCAACTGTCGTTATTGTCTTCACAGTGTTTAATTTATCGGTTCCACCAATTGCATTTATATAATTATCAAAAATTGACTGAACGGTAACATCATCTTTAATTTCTTTTTTAAAAATAGGCTTATCAATTTTATTTCCTTTTTTATCATAAAACAATACAGGAAGCGATTTTCCATTAAAAGTTACTTTTTCTATATTTTCTATCACTTCACTTCCCTTAGCCGTAACAACAATTTGTGCATTATTTAATTTGAAATATTTATTAGCTGCCAGTTGCACGTCCTCTATTGTAACTTTATTGATATTTGACAGGAAGTTTTTGTAGTAATCAGCGTTAAGATTATTTCTTTCAATGTTAATTGCATAATTAGCAATTGTTGATGGTCTTTCCATTGCTAAAACAAATTCACCCAAATATTTAGCTTTTGCATTTTTTAATTCTAAACTAGAAACAGGTATTTTATGTATTTTTTCAATTTCTTTAATTATTTCTACCAATGCACTATCTGTAACTTGCGCTCTAGTTGAAGTGGAAGCTCTAAACTTGGCCTTACTGTATTTATTGTCCGATATACTAGAATAGGCTCCATAGGCATATCCTTTGTCTTCACGAATATTATTAAACAATCTAGATTCAGGACCAGCTCCAAAAATTCTATTTGCTATTAACACACTGTAATAATCATCATCAGTCTTTTTAAGATTAACGAGGTTCTGAAATGTTATTTCTGAATTCGCAGAATTTGGCATGTCAATCACATTTATTGAAAGTCCTTCATCTTCTTTTGGCTCTATGATTTCATTTTTAGAACCTTTTGTAAATTTGGATTCAAGGCTTTTGTCATTTTTCCATTTACCAAAGAGGTTTTTTACCAACTTTTCAGTGTTTTTAATATTAAAATCTCCAATAACAACTAAATAAGCATTATTAGGCTTAAAATAATCGTCATAAAATTTAGTAACATCACCTAATTTTATATTTTCCATTGATTCCACAGTAGTAAATTCTCCATAGGGATGATTCGCTCCGTAGGCTAAAACATTCTCAACTCGTCTTGCAATAGAAACAGTGTTTTTATCATTATTTTTAATATTATCTAAAAGAATATTTTTTTCTTGATCAAATTCTTCTTCAGAAAAGTTTGGATAAAGTGCTCCTTGAGCAAACATAGTTAGAACTCTTTCGAAATATCTTGATAGTGAGCTTGCCGCCCCTCCTTGAGATGAAAAATTCATTCTAGCACCCATGAAATCAACTTCTTCATTAAAACTATCTTTATCTTGAAAAGTATTTCCTTTTCCCATTATTCCACCGGTGATGATTCCTACACCATTTAAATCCCCCTCAATTATTGGAGGGTTATCAATTAATAAATTAACAGATGCCCTTGGGAGTTTTCGATTTTCGATAAACATTACTTTTAAACCATTTTTCAATTCAAATGAAACAGGTTCTTCAAAGTTTATTTTTGGCGCTGGACCAGATTCAGGAATGGATCTGTCTACTTGAGCAAAAGATATTAAGTAAGAGGCTAAAAAAATTAAATTTGTAAATGTTTTGTTCATGATGTTATTTTTTTTCGTTTTCTGGAAGATATTCTAAAAATAATCTTTGGTTAGTGTTAAGATATTTTTTAGCAACATCTCTAATTTCGTTTCTGGAAATAGACCTGTAAATTTCAATTTCAGAATTTATTAGATTAGCATCTCCATATAAAGTATGGTACTGAGCTAGAGAAACACCAATTCCCGAAGCAGATGAATTTGAATTAACAAACTGATTTTCAAATTTATTTTGAAGTTTTTCGTAATCATTCTCGGAAATTAGATTTTGTTGAATTTTTAAAATTTCTTCATCAATTTCTATTGATAATTGTTCGAGTGAAGTTTCACCTAGGGGTAAAGATAAAATGTAATACATACTATAATCTTCGTGTCCAATATTAGATGCTGAAACTTGTAAAGCTGTTTTGTTATTATCAACCATTCTTTTGTAAAGCTTTGAACTTGGTCCGTCACTTAGATAAGTTGATATCAAATCTAACACTCTGGCTTCTCTTGATTTCATTGAGGGTGTTCTGTATCCGATAACCAAAGCAGGAATTTGTATGTTTGGATCGTACTCAACAGCTCTAATTTCTTTAACTATAGGCTCTTCTTTAATGATTAATCTATCATTTTTTTCAGCGGCAGGTACCGCACTAAAATATTTAGATATTAGGTTCTTTGTTGTCTCTATTTCAATATCGCCAGCAACTACAAAAACTGCATTACTTGGCATGTAAAAATTATTTCTAAAATCTAAAAAATCTTGTAATACAGCATTATCTAAATGTTCTGGGACTCCAATTAAAGGATTTTTGTAAGTGTGTTCTTTAAAAAGATTAGATTTTAATGCTTCATAAAAACGACTGTAAGGTTGATTGTCTCTAATTCTTTTTTCTTCTTTAACAGCTTCTCTTTGGATATCAATTCCTTCTTGATCAATAATTGGATGTAACATAATTTCTGAATACCTCCACAGGCCAAGCTGTAAACTATTTGAGGGCATAGTTGCGTAATAAAATGTTAAATCAACGCTAGTAGCAGCATTACCATTTCCTCCGTTTGAAGACAGTATTTTATACCATTCTCCACTTTTCATATTCTTAGTTTCTTTACCCAGGAGATGTTCAAAAAAATGAGCAAAACCAGTTTTGTCATTTTCTTCATTTTTTGCTCCAACATGGAACATCAATGTGGTATTGATGACAGGTGCAGAATTGTCTTTATGCAAAATGACAGTAAGCCCATTGTCTAACTTATATTGTTCAAATTCTACAGCTTGTGAGTTAAGATTGTTAGTTATGAAAATTGAAACTAAAAAAAAGAATATGTATTTTTTCATGATTTAAATTTAGAGGAACAAAGCTATTGATTATTTGACAAACGTTAATTATTTATAAAGATTTTAACAAAATAATTATCTGTCTGTTCTAAAATTCTGTTGTTTTAATTTTAATGGTCACAGATATTTATAATATTATTGTGATATATGGTCAATACTTGTATATTTGCACACGTTTTTGATTAAAAATAATATTATGTATGCAATAGTTGAAATTGGAGGAAAGCAAGTCAAAGTTGAGAAAAATCAAAAAATATTTGTTAATAGACTTGATGCAAAAGAAGGTTCTAAGGTAACTTTTGATAATATATTATTACTTGATAATGCTGGTAAAGTTGTTTTGGGCACTCCCTCTGTTAAAGGAGCTGCTGTCGAAGCAAAAGTTGTTAAGCATTTGAAAGACGATAAGGTGATTGTTTTTAAGAAAAAAAGAAGAAAAGGTTACAAAGTTAAAAACGGACATCGTCAGTTTTTAACTGAAATTATGGTTGAAAAAATTCTTGAAAAAGGTGCTAAACCTGTAGCTGACGCTAATTCAGAAGTAAAAGAATCAAAGCCAGCCGTTGAAAAAAAGCCAGCTGCTAAAAAGCTAGCTGCTAAGAAACCAGCTGCTAAGAAACCAGCTGCTAAGAAACCAGCTGCTAAGAAACCAGCTGCTAAGAAACCAGCTGCTAAGAAGCCAGCTGCTAAGAAGCCAGCTGATAACAAGCCAGCTGATAAGAAAACAACAAAAAAAGCTTAATTAAATTTTCATATTATGGCTCATAAAAAAGGTGTAGGTAGTTCCAAAAACGGTAGAGAATCAGAATCGAAAAGACTAGGTGTAAAAATATTTGGTGGCCAAGCGGCTATTGCTGGAAATATCATTGTTAGACAGAGAGGAACTGCTCATAAAGCTGGTGAAAATGTATATGTAAGTAAAGATCATACCCTTCATGCTAGGGTTGATGGTTTGGTTAAATTCACCAAGAAAAAAGATAATAAGTCATACGTCTCGATAGTTCCATTCGAAGCTTAAAAAAAATCATTTTCTTATTTAAAATCCCAATAGTTTAATATATTGGACCATGCCTTTATTCAATTCTCATAATATTGATAACAGCAATCTTTTGATTTGGAATATTACCGAATCTGAATCTGAATTAAAAAAATCTATTAATTTATCCTCAATTGTCAAGTCGAGATTAGATGAAATCAAATCATGTAGTCAAAGAAAACAGTTTTTGGGTGTTCAAAACCTTTTAAAAATTTTAAATATTAAAAATAAAGAACTTACATACAATGCAAATGGAAAGCCAATTTTATCCAATAAGTATATTTCTATTACACATTCATTTGATTATTGTGGTGTGGTAGTTAGTTCAAAAAAAATTGGTGTAGATATTGAAAAACTTCGCCCAAAAATTTTAAATATTAAAAAAAAATTTATTTCAAATCGTGAGTTATATTTATTTACAAATGACAATGTCATAGATGTAACTAAAATATGGACGATTAAAGAATCCGTGTATAAAGCTTTTGGTTTTTCAGGATTAGATTTTAAAAACAACATAATAGTTAAATCTATTGATAAAAAATTTAATAATGCTGAAGTTAAAATCTCTAAAAATGATATAATTGAATTTTATAATGTAGAAATAACAAATTTTTCACAATACATTTGTTCAATAGCAAATAAAATAATTTAAATGGAAATTTCAGTTGAGTTAACATTAACGCCTCTAAAAGATGATTTTAAAACAATTATTAAAGATTTCATAATATCATTACGAAATACAAACTTAAAAATTATTGAAACTCCCCTTAGTACTCAAATTTATGGAGATTATAAGCAGGTTATGAGCTGTTTAGATAATAACATTTATAACACTTTTTTAAAGTCTGATAACATCATTTTAAATATAAAAATCATTAAATCTAATAGAAGTGACTATGTACCAGATTTTTGATTTATTGTTTGAACAATATTCTCAATATGATAATGTAGATATTGTATTAGAAATCACAGGGGTTATTTTTGGATTATTGAGTGTTTGGTTTTCAAAGAACAACAATATTCTTGTATATCCAACAGGAATGATTTCTACTTCAATTTTCATTTATCTTCTTTATAAATGGATTTTATTAGGGGACATGTTAATTAATGGCTATTACTTTATCATGAGTATTTATGGATGGTATGTATGGACCAAGAAAGAAAATAATATTGTAACACCAATTTCCAGAGTATCTTTAAAAGAAAAAAAGATTGCTTTCTTAATTTTTATTTTTTCTATAATATTTGTCTACGGAGTTTATAATTATTTCGACAGATGGAACTCTATTTCTGCATATATTGATAATTTTACAACAGCAATTTTCTTTGTTGGAATGTGGCTAATGGCTAAACGAAAAATTGAAAACTGGATTTTTTGGATTATTGGAGACATAATTTCGGTTCCTTTATATTTTTATAAAGGATTAACCTTTACAAGTTTACAATATTTTATTTTTACTTTTATAGCAATTGCAGGATATTATTCATGGAAAAAAACCTTAAACAAAACCCCTCAAGTTGTTTTAAAGTAGTTCTTTTTGGACCCGAATCATCTGGAAAAACAACACTTTCGAAGTTGCTTTCAAGACACTATAATGCTTTATGGGTCGAAGAATTTGCCAGGGAATATTTGCAAACTAAATGGGATAATGAAAAAAAGATTTGTGAATTAAGAGATATATTACCAATTGCTAGGGGTCAAATGAAATTAGAAAACGAATTGTCATTACAAACTTCTAAATTACTTATTTGCGACACTGACCTCTTGGAAACAAAAGTATATTCAGAACGGTATTTCAATAATTATTGTGATCCTGAGTTAGAAAAATATGCTCTTCAAAATTACTATCATTTATATATTTTAACAGATGTCGATATCCCATGGGTCAAAGATGATCTTAGAGATAGACCCAACAATAGAAAAGAGATGTTTATAGCTTTCAAACAAGCATTAATTAAATATAAAAAACCCTATGTTTTGGTTTCTGGTAATATTGAAGAAAGAATCGAAATTGCTATTAGTGAAATCAATAAATTATTAGGCTTACCGTAATTTTTTTATTTTTTTGGGTTATATTTGATTAAAATTAATGGGGTGCTACGGCTGAGATTATACCCAACGAACCTGCCAAGTAATTTTGGAGAGGGAAATTTAATCTACACGCGTTTAATCCTGTTTTTTTTCATAAATATTATTAAATGAAAAGTATTATTAACCTAATTTTACTATCCTTAACATGCGTTACATTCTCTCAGGAAAAGGTTTTAGATACCCTGGAGGGCAAAAAACAAAATTTGGATGAAGTAATAGTAGAATCTATCAGAGTTAAATACTCTTCTCCAATTAGTCATTCAAACATATCAAAAGTAGAATTAAAATCTAGAAACCTAGGGCAGGATCTTCCTGTTTTGTTAAACTTTTTACCCTCAATAGTAACAACTTCTGATGCAGGTGCAGGTATAGGATATACTGGAATTAGAATCAGAGGAGTAAGTGCTCAATCTACTAATATAACCATTAATGGAATTCCTTTTAACGATACAGAATCTTTAGGAACTTATTGGGTTAATTTACCAGATTTTGCTTCATCTATTGAAAGTTTACAAGTCCAAAGGGGAGTAGGAACATCTACAAACGGTTCAGGTGCTTTTGGAGCTAGTATTAATATATTAACTGATGCTAATTCTGTAAAACCTTACGCTGAAATTTCAAACACTGTTGGTAGTTACAACACATTTAAACACACAATAAAATTTAGCACTGGTGAAATTAATAATGCTTTTGAATTTTCAGGAAGATTTTCTAAAATTGACTCTGATGGATACATTGATAGATCTTTCTCAGATTTAAAATCTTATTTTTTGCAAGGCTCCTATAAAATGGGAGGAACTGCAGTAAAAGTTTTAACTTTTGGAGGTCATGAAAAAACTTACCAGTCATGGTATGGTGTCACAAAAGAACAAATTAAAGAAAACAGACGACAAAATCCTTACACATATGAAAATGAAATCGATAATTATAAGCAAGATCATTATCAACTCCATTGGAATGAGCAATTAAATCAAAGTTGGTCAACAAATCTTGGTTTGAATTATACATATGGACGTGGTTATTTTGAACAGTTCAGAAAAGATGATTCGATTGAAACATATGGTGAAATAGTGTCTTCAGATATTAATCAAAATGGGACAGAATTAGGAACAACTGATTTAATAAGACGACGCTGGTTAGATAATGATTTTTATGTCTTAAACGCCTCGCTGTTGTATGAAAACAGTAAATTCAACATGACTTTTAGTGGCACCTATAGTAATTATAGCGGAGATCACTTTGGTGAGGTGATTTGGGCTCGACAATTTAATCAAAATGCTAAAATTCGAGACAGGTATTACCAAGGAAATGGTAAAAAAACAGATTTGAGTTTTTTTATGAAGACCTCCTATTCTTTAAACAAAAAGATAGAACTTTATGGCGATATTCAACTTAGAAATATAAGATATAAAACTAGAGGTTTAACCTCAGATTTGGTTAATATGAAATTAAATGAATCCAACAGCTTTTTTAACCCAAAGTTTGGGTTTTCTTATACATTAAATCCAAGTTCGATGCTTTATTTTTCCTACGCAAGAGCTAATCGTGAGCCAAGTAGAGGAGATTATGAAAGTAATTCAAATATAAAGCCAGAACAATTAAATGATTTTGAACTAGGTTGGCGATATAGAAAGAATGGAATTAGATTGAATCTAAATTCTTACTACATGTTATATAATGAACAATTAATACTAACGGGAGCTCTTGATGATGTAGGTAGTCCAATAAGAACTAATAGTGGTTCTAGTTACAGGGTTGGAATTGAAGCGGATGCTAAAATTCAAGTTTCTGAAATTTTTAGTATCGAATCTAATTTTACAATTAGTTCTAATAAAAATAAACAGATTTTATCTCCTTATAATGGAATTATTTTTGATTTTGGAAAAACTAACATTTCTTTTTCTCCAAATTTTATTACCTCAAATGTTTTGGTGTATAGTCCCCTAGAAAATCTCAAACTAAGCTTGTTGTCAAAATATGTTGGTATGCAATATATGGGAAATACGGATGCTGAAAAATCAAAATTAGACAGTTATTTTTTAAATGATTTTAATATCTCTTATGAAATTAATTCTAATTCAATATTCAAATCTATAATAGTCACCGGACTTGTAAATAATATTTTAAATACTGAATATATTTCTAATGGATATTATTATACATACGACGACACTTGGTCATCACCTGGTTCCATCCAAACTTTAGATGGTGCTGGTTATTATCCTCAAGCAACACGAAATTTTTTATTGGGCCTGACTTTGAAGTTTTAACTAAACTAATTGTGAGTTCAATATTTTTTTTCTGTAATCAGAGGGGCTGATCAAATTAATCTTTTTAAAAGATCTATTGAAATGTGAATAATTGTTAAAACCACATTCGTAACAAATATTCTTAATGTCTTTGTCTGATTGTATCAACAATTTTAGGGCATTATTAATTCTGTACTCAATCAAAAATTGTATAAAAGTTTTGTTTGTTTGACTTTTAAAGTATCGACAAAATGAGGGGACTGTCATATGAACCTCTTTAGCAACGTTTTCTAACGAAACTTCTGTTTTATAATTATCTTTTATGAAATTAAAAGCTTTTCTGATTCTTTCATTTTCATTAATTCCATTAATATTATAATTACTAATATTTAAAATCTCATAATTTTTAGATTTGGACAAATCATTTAGAATCGTAATTAATGTTATTACTTTTTGAAAACTTGTTTCGTACTGTAAGCCTAACATTGCTAATCCAATTTTTTTTTTAATATCTCCCTCAAAAGCTATCCCTTTTTTTGATGTTTTTAATAAATTGAAAATGTTTTTGAATTCGAATACTTCATTTAAAGAATCTCCTAAAAAATTTTCTTTAAATTGAATGACTACTTCTTTTCTTTCGTCATCAAAATAGTCAGTAAAACCAGTGTGAGGAAGATTTGAACCAACTAGAATTAAAAGACCGTCATTATAATTAGATAAGTTTAGTCCAACTTGTCTTTTTCCGGATCCATTATTCACGTAAACGAGTTCTATTTCAGGATGGTAATGCCATTTTTGATGTTTTTCTGCCGGATTGTGGTTGCTGTTATCATATATATTGTAACTAAAAGACTTATTTTCAAAAGAAATGGGTTCTAATTCTAATTTCATTGAATTATTAATTAAAAATTATCAAACAAATATATTATTTTAATTTTGAATTTATTATAATTAATATTTATGTTAAAATAGTATATCTATTAGGTAATATTAATAAATTATTTAATTAATTATTGATTTACTTTTGAATAAAATTAATAATTATGAAAAAAATTATATTCTTTTTTTTAATAACAAATTTCTCCTTCGCTTCTTTTGATTTAAATTATAATTTATCTGTTGAAGAGTTGATGTTAAAAAGTATTAAATCAAATAATTTTGATGATGTTCAAAAATTACTTTCTTCAAGAAAAATATCAGCTAGAAAAGTTATTAATGGAAAGCCACTGTTGGTTCATGCAGTAATAAATGATAGTCCAAATATTGTTAATTTATTGGTTAGATATGGAGCACAGCCATTTATCGATGTTTGTTCAGATGGTCTAAATGCATTTGAATGGTCTGTTAAATCAAACAGTTATTACGCTCGGGCTGAACTTATAGTAATTAAGATATTACAAAACTAGATTAACTTTTTTTCATAAATTTGCGCTGTGAAAAAAATTTTAAGTTTTTTTTTAACAGGCGTTCTAATTTTTCCTACTTTTTTTGGACTGTATCATTATATCCATGAAGACCACCAAATTTGTCACGAACAAAACTTACATTTTCATGAATTAGAAATAGAATGTTCTACATGTGACTTTATTAGAATAAGTCTTGATTATAATGATTATCAAATTGATTTCTCTTACGACCAATTTATTGATGTAAATAAAAATATAATTCCTTTTAAGGAAACATACTTTAATCGATTATTTAATGTTTGTGATAATAGGGGCCCCCCTTCAACTGTATAATTTTTACAATTAAACAAATCAAACATTAATTAAATAATTATCATGAAAAATATTTTAAATTATGCCCTAGTGGCATTAGTGCTTTTAAGCACAAACAGTGTTATGTCTCAAAATTTACAAGAGAATGACACAATAGTATCTGTAAATCTTGACGAAGTAGTGGTGTCCACTCCTTTTAAAGAGTCATTAAAAAATAATGTAATAAAAGTTAATAAATTAAACTTTAAAGACTTAAATATTACTAAATCTATAAACTTTTCAAATTCAATTCAAGAAATACCTGGAATTGATATAATTTCTACTGGACCTGGTATTTCAAAGCCTGTCATTCGCGGATTAAGTTCTAATAGAGTTATTGTATTTAATCAGTATATGAGACAAGAAAATCAACAATGGGGAGCTGAACATGGGATGGATATTAATGGTTTCGGAGTAGAATTCGTTGAGTTAATTAAAGGTCCTATGTCTGTCTTGTATGGTTCTGATGCCATTGGAGGCGTTATTTATGTGAATCCTGACTCATACACTAGTAAAGATTTTGAAGTTGAAATTGGAAGTTTTTTTAATTCAAATTATAGTGGACTTACTAATAATTTAGGAATCAAAGGAAGTTTAAATAAACTTAGTTACCTTATTCAAGGAAGTATGGTAGATAATAAAGATTTTGAAACGCCACACGGTAAAGTAGAAAATACTTATCATGATAATAAAGATTTTAAATTTGGATTAGGTTATGAGTCTAAAAAATTTATTTCTGATTTAAGATTTAATTACACAAAAACAAAACTTGGAATTACTCCTGGGGAGGAAGATCACGATGAACATGGTGATGAGGATCACGATGATGAGGATCACGAAGGTGAAGACCATGAAGAGGAAGAGAGTTATCAAGATTTGACAAACTCTGTAGTGACTTGGAAAAATACTTTTATTTACGATAATAAGTCTGAGTTTGAAATAATTTTGGGTCGTAGTTTCAATAACAGAAAAGAATTTGGTCATCACGACGAACATGAGGAAGGTGAGGATCATGATGATGAAGACGAAGACCATGATGAGGACGAAGACCATGATGAGCATGAGGGAGAAGCACATGTTGATTTTGATTTAAATTCAACATCAATTGACATGAAATATTTATTTCCAAAGAACGAAAAATCAGAGTTTGTTATAGGTTCAAGTCTTTTATTTCAAGAAAATAAAAACATTGGTGAAGAGGAATTAATTCCTGATGCTAAGAAAAATGACTTTGGTCTTTTTGGAATATCACATATACATACTCAAGGTGGTGATTTCATGTTAGGATTAAGAGCTGATTTTAGAAAAATCAAAAAAACAGGTTTTGATAAAAACTATAGCAGTCTTACAGCTTCATTTGGGTATAAGGTGATGTTAGAGGAAAAAGGAATAATGAGGCTAAATTTATCTAGCGGATATAGAGCTCCTAATCTTTCTGAATTATTTGCAGAGGGTGTACACCACGGAACATCTCAGTATGAAATAGGAAATAAAGATTTAATGGAAGAAAAAAGTTTTCAAGCTGATTTCGCTCTAGAAACATATACTTCAAACTCAACATTTGGGGTGGATGTTTTTATTAATAAATTAAGTAATTTCATTTATTTAAATCCAACAGGAAATAAGATAGAAGGTATGCCAGTTTATAATTATGTACAAAATGATGCTACTTTACTGGGAATGGAATTATATGCCGACAGAGAAACATCATTAGATTGGTTATCTTATAAAACATCACTATCATTATTAAACGGGAAAAAGTCTGGAGGGTTTTTACCATTAATGCCTCCTATTACTTTTAAACATTCATTTAATTTTGATTTTGGCAATAATCATTTTGAATTAAGAGCCCTAGTTAAAGGTGAAAAGAAAAACTTGGCTTTATTTGAAACCAAAACGAACTCATATCTAGTTGTGGGTGTTTCAGGTTCTCATAACCTTAATTTATTAGATAATAATATCGATCTAAGCTGGTCAGTTAATAATTTATTTGACACAGAATATTATGATCATTTATCAAGACTTAAAAATATTGGTATTTATGAAATGGGAAGAAATATTTCCATTGGCTTAAATTATAAATTCTAAAACCTCTTATGGCAATTCAATTAGATATTCTGATTGAATTGCCATTTTTTTCTGAAAAATATGCTAGCATTGGGTAGGTGCTTTCATTTATTTCTGACAGTATTTGTCCAGTTGCTAAACTGTAATTATAGTTTTCACAAGAACAAGTGGATTGCACCCCATAAATTGACATTTTGGAACATTCCGAGGGGTAATGATTTGGGCAACTTGCTTCCCAGGCCATAATTTGATCATTTATGTTAAAAAGTAATAGACCTTTAATACCACCATTTTCCACATAAATTGAGCCACCACTGTATCTTAAATTATCATACTGAGGAAGATTAAGATTTATGGTTTTTTCAAATGAAATATTTTGTAAATACGGATTATTATTTATTCTTTCTTTAGAACAAGAAATAATAATTAAAAAAAACAGTAAAAAATGACTTTTTTTTTTGCTAAAATTCATAATCATTGAAAGTAAGTAAAAAATAATTCATTTAATAATTTTGTATATTTGGTTATCCCATTTAAATAGGGATTTTTTTTTAAATAGATAACGATGAGTGAGGTTTCTTATTATACTAAAGAAGGGTTAAAAAAGTTAAAAGACGAGTTAAATCATCTTAAAGATATTGAAAGGCCTAAAGCTTCAAACGCTATAGCAGAAGCAAGAGATAAAGGCGATTTAAGTGAAAATGCTGAATACGATGCAGCTAAGGAAGCACAAGGAATGTTAGAAATGAAAATTTCTAAAATGGAAGATATTGTTGCTAATGCTAGATTAATTGATGAATCACAACTTGATTTATCTAAGGTTTTAGTTTTATCCAAGGTAAAGATTAAAAAT
>CALKEO010000058.1 GCA_938088195.1 uncultured Flavobacteriaceae bacterium
TAATCTTTTCCAGTAAAAGTAATATTGTAATCAAAAGAATTATCTATAACTGTAAGCTTAACTATACCATCTGCATTGCCAATACAGCTAGCAGAGGTAACCTCAACCTTGTTGTTGTCTATTGGTAAAAAGAAAATAGGACAACCTTTGACATCAACAACAGAACCTGCAGGCGTGTTAGGACAATCGTCGTTTTCATCTAAAATCTTATCATTATCATCGTCATCATCACAAACATCACCAGTATTGTCACCATCTGCGTCAGCTTGATCTGTATTTGCTGTTAAGGGACAGTTGTCTTTATCATTTAAAATAGTGTCTCCATCTTTATCATCATCACAAACATCACCAATACCATCGCCATCAAGGTCTGCTTGGTCAATGTTTGGAGTGTTTATACAATTATCTATCACATCGACAATACCATCACCATCATTGTCTAAATAATTGTTATTTAATCCAGGACTTCCAAATTTATTATTACAATTCCAATTTTCAGAAAGAGAATTATCTAAACTAGGTTTTATTAATTCAAGAGTATTTCCAGTTCCATCAGCACAGTCAGTCCATGGTTTTTTATTTGAATAATTTACAAAATCAACTAGTTGATCATATTGATTATATAGTCTAACAGAATCTGATTTTCCAAGACCAAAATCAAAATTTCCAATAAAATTTAAAACACTTTCATGTTTTTCCTTAAATTTTTTAGTATCACTGACAACCACTAAAAAATCATTTTTAGTAATTAGTGTTCCTTCTGGTAAAATATAAATGTTATTGTTGTCATCGTCTTTTACATACCAATTTGAGACATCCAAACTTTTATCATTAGGATTGTAAATCTCCAACCAATCCCCAGAATCAAAATCTTTACTGGATTTATAATTAATTTCATTAATAATTGGTTGGCTCAAATTTGACTTAACAAAATTTGCTGTAATTTTTATTTCACTGTTAGGGTTTAATTCTATTTTATCATCTTTTTCGTTCATATCTCCACTCCAATGTGAAAATTCATAACCTATTTTTGGTATTGCTTTTATATTAATTAAAACATCTTCAAAATAATCACCAGACCAACTATTATCATTTAATTTTAAATTATCGTTTAAAAGAATTTCCCCCATTTCAATTTGATTATTATTTATGGTAATTCTATGAAAATTTGAAATACTAAAATATTCTAGGATGTGATTTTTTACATAAGAAGGCCTTTTAATTACATAATCTTTCATTAAATTTAAATAATAAACAGCTCTTGATGGACTCCATTTCCATCTTGAAAAATGAGAATTAATTTCACTTGAAATCAGGTCGTGAGTTGATTGAAGAACTGAATTTATGTTTTCTGGTAAAAACCTGGAATTAATTTCATCAGCAAATCGATTAATAAATTTATTTTTAAATGCATTATTTTTTAATAGCTTCCTTAAATAGATAGTTGACCATGGTCTGTTGCGACATGACGGGCTATCACAATTTGCATCTGTTGCATAAGCAATTGAATTAAAAGAATAATCATGCCCCTCCTCTAGTCCAAAAGCAAAATCAGTATCAAATAATATCCATCTCCATTTTCCGTTTTTTCCTTTCCAAAACTTTCTATTATTCCCTGGCCAATCATTATTTCCAATATAAATATTTGTCACATTGTATAAAATAAAATTATCTATATCAATTTTACTTTTTACATACTCAAAACTATTTTCATCATCTAAATCATTTGAGTACACAAAACTCCTAAACTCCATAAAATCATCATTGCTTCCATGAATTACTTCTCCATCAAATTCCAATATTGAAATATCATCTGAATCAATTCCAGATTTTGATGAAATCATATGCTCATTAATTTTTTCTCTCATAAAATAAAGTCCCCAATATTCTCCATTTAAATATGTAGCCACAGGATTGAAATCTTGATACTCTAAATCACTGTTTTGCATTAATTTAGAAATTGCTGCATCTCTCATATTTGCTCTTATCCAATCATTTCCAGTATTTCTCAAAATAATAGACTGAAACTTATTGTAGGAAACGTTATCAAAAAATGGATAATCAATTTCTCCTAAGCCATATTTATTTCTTGCAAATATTGATAGAGACCGCTGGTCATTTGATCTTGAGGTTCCTCCAAAAATTTTAACACCAGCATTAAATTCAATTCCCAGTTTATTATCTTTTTCATAATAAGAAAAATGAACTGGCCGTTCCCAATCATTCCAAAAATTAGCTCCAAAATATGGCCAACTTGAACTAGCATTATTTCCAAAAACATATATTCCACTTTCTTCACTAAAAAAATTATCAGGCTCAGAAACTAGTGATACAATACTGATAGAGTGATCAGCATTAAAAATAAAAGTTTTGGATTGATCGTAGTTCGAAATATAATCTTCTTTAAAAATCTTTACTCTAATTACTTTTGTTTCGTTAATGACAATTGGATTATCGTATTTTTGAGAATCAATTTTAGGGACAGATTTATCTGTTGTATATCTAATTATTTCACCTTCTTTGATTCCACTTATTGATAAATTTACTTCATCATTAACAATACCACCTGGGTGAGAGAACTCCAAAACTGAATCTGTTATTCCTGAAAATTCATTGATTGAATTTTGGTAACCAGGTGTTGGATTTGAATAATAAACTTTGGCTTCATTTGTAATTGAAACTCCGTAAGAAACATCTGTTAGTAACAGAGGGATAGTTATCTCATCAGTAAGCTCTTCATTTTCATTTGATAAAAATAATGTTTCTCCTTTTGAAGATATTTTAAAGTTCGTGTGAAGAAATTTAGAACTCTTGTTTTTGTCAGAAGCAAAAACTATTAAAAATTCTCCTGATTTAATTTGTTTGTCCGGAAACTGCCATTTTTTTAAATCATCTTTTTCATCACTCAAGTACCAAGATTTTAAATTAATTGTTTCATCAGTTGGGTTGTAAAATTCTATCCAATCATTTGTTTCACCATCATCATCTGTATACGATGAGTTCGAGGACACTATTTCGTTAAACCTGATTGATTGTGAAAAAGATGATAAAATGAAAAATAAAGTAAAAATTAAACTTAATGATTTCATAATTTAAAAATGATAAGATAAATTAATTGTAGCATGAAAATTAGTGACATCAACCCCAGGTCTATACCATTCCTCAAGAACTTCCTCGTTATCTAACTCCCATTGATAATTTAAATTTTTAGAATATATAAGTTTAGTTGCTATCCATAATTTATTAAACCTATTAACATATTCAAAATATAAATTATATATTTTCCAATACCGTCTAAAGTCACCATTATCTGAGAAAGCATAATAATACCAATCATTATCCTTATCAATAATCTCCAATGCTAGACTGATGTTTCTAGTATTATAAATATTAGATAATTTAAAAAATTGTGAATTACTTCCTGGGCCAATCCTAGCTCCTATAACTTCTCCTCTATTTGTATAACCGTGTCTAACTTTGTAGTGAGAATAAAAAGAAACCGAATTATTTATCAGTTCAGGTGAGTTTTGTTCAAGCTTAGTCCATTCCCAAGATAGTTTTAAGTAATTATTTGGCTTTTTTTGTTTAAAAACCTTTTGAAAACCAAAAGTGTGCGCTTTAGGAGATGCTTGAACATTACCTTGGTTTGATTCTTTTACATATAATTCTCCATATATTTCAGTATTAGAATCAGCCCACAGAGATCTAAAAAAAAAGCCTTTCGCTCCATCTCGATACCCATTATAGTTAATTTTTGAGTTAAAAACTGGAAAATAATAATTCAATCCAGAAACATTACTGAGTTTTATGTCAAAAAAGGAATTATATGTTTGTACCCATTTTATATGCCCTAATGTAAAGCCTTTTAAAAATTTTGGAGAAAATGAAAATATATAACCCTGTAAAAGTCTAGAACCATTTTCCTCACCGATATTATTTGTTTTTGGAACATATAATTTTGTTCTTTGATTTTCTTTGTCTGGATTTGGAGGTGTAAATCCTGATGAGTTAAGTTTTCCTGTAATAAATTGCCACTCAAAGTTACCAATTGGGGTCTGTAAAGGTTTGTTAGAATTAAAAGTAAAATGACTAAATCCTTTGGCATTGTTACTCATCATAATACTATTTCTTATGGACGGTCCCCACCATAAATTTTCGTTAGAAAATCCAAGTGAAAAATTTTTCAAATTAATGAGCAAATTTGATTGCCCTAAATAGGTTTTGTTAAATGTATCGTAACCAAATCTTTCAGGAATATCATACTTATTCCAAGCATTATATCTTCTGGCCCAAATAATATCATAATGATTTTCTGAAAATCCGTTAAAAGGTTTATTTTCTGAAAATACATACTCAGGTTTAAATTGAACAGAAACAGCCCCAAACTCCAAATGAACTCCAGGACTTAAAATTTGTTGAAATCCTTTTGAAGGTATCATGCTTCCATTATTGTCGTTGAAAGGAATGTTGGAATTGTAATTTATTTTAGCATCAACTGGAAGTAGTTTTATTTTTAAATTAGAGGAATCTTTAGATATGATTTTATAATAATTAAAGTAATTTTTTTCATTTGAAATTGGTCTTATTGTAAATGTTAGAGAAGGATCTACTTCACCCAATAATTGAAGATTTCTAAAATGATTTTCAATATGTGACTCGTTTAAATTAATTTTTTGTGAAAAACTATTTTGAAAAAAAAATAAAATAAAAAGTGAAATTAATAGCTTCATTTTAAATAAAGAATACGAACAGTTAAATTATCAATTGACCAACTTTCGTCACATTTTGTATAATTCACACCATTTTTAAACGCATTAGGCTGATACAATTGATCGTAAAAATTAAAAATTGCTGTAGAATCCTTATGATTCAAAACTTTTTCAAATTTATACAAGGTTGTTGGCCCTCCAAATTCGTCAGTACAAATAGGGCTTAGATTAACTTGATGATATCCTGTTTTAGGATCATTTGAATGAGGATAATTATTTGGATAAGATTGTCTTAAACAATAAGTAGAGGCACAAGGACTATTAGAAAAAGTCGTTTCAAAAACATCATTATTGTAATAAGTATCCGAGATTCCTAATTCCATTTTCCATAGGTCAGGTTTATCTTTATCATAGAATCGGTTGAAATTACCATCCCAGGAACCATGAATATATAAATCGAAAGAAATTAAAATTTTATTGTGTTGCTCTAAATTTTCCAAATTTAATCTAAAACCACTATTATTAAAATCTCCAAGTACAGTTGAATTGTTATACTTAGTAAAGGTGGCGTTACTAATATTATTATCAATATTTGATTCAAAATCATTTTGATAAACAATTTTGTCTAGTAAAATTTTATCATTCTTTGAACAGGAAATAATAAAAAATCCTAAAAAAAACCATTTAAAAAATAATTTTTTTGACATTTTCAAATTTAAATAAAAGGTTTTAGATATTAAGTTTAAAAAACAATAAAGCTTATAAAATTTTTAGCATACTTTAGAAAAAATTAGCATTAACATGAAAAAATTATTTTTTTTGATAACAATATTATTTTCTACAATATTATTTTCTCAAGAAGTTGATATTATTAATACGGGTGAAAAAGTAGGTTTAGAAAATTGGAGAATTGTAAATGATGACGTCATGGGCGGTATTTCGAAATCAAATTTATACTTAAACAGTGATGGTAATTTAATATTTGAAGGAGAAGTGTCATTGGAAAATAATGGTGGATTTGCGTCTTGTAGGCTAGGAACAAAAAATGGCGAAATGAATGGAATTAAATCTTTCAAGATTAAATTAAAAGGCGATGGAAAAATATATAAGTTCAGAGTTAGTGAAAGAAATGGATTAATTAATTATTCAACAAATTTTCAAACAAAAAAAGGAGTTTGGGAAGAAATAAACATTCCCATTAAAGAATTAGAACCGACATTCATGGGCTACTATTCCTCAAGAGCGCCACGACTGAAAATTGAAAATATGAGAACAATTGGTTTTCTTATTTCAGATAAACAAAAAGGTTATTTTAATTTAGAAGTTATGTATGTTAAAGGCGTATTGTAAAAATATTTTTTAATTAATATTGAACGTAAAATTATATGTGTATTTTTGAAAAAAAATGAAATGGATAGTCAAAAATTAATAGATGAATTTCTTGTAAATTTTAAACCAAAAGAAAATCAAAGCTGGAAAAGTTGTTATTTTTTTTGTCATTTTCTAAAAAAGAATCATGATATTGATGCTGAATTAATGGAGGGTATTACTAGAATTAATAAAATTGATTATTGGTTAGTAAGATTAAATAATTCTGATATTGACATACATGCTAAAGCTGTTGGATTAGATGAGGATTATATTGACAAACCTGAAGTTATATGGAGCTTAGAAGAGTTTGAAAAAGATAATTTCTAACAAAAACTTGCTTTATTATCAACTTTTCTTATATATTTTATACCCAAACAATATAAAAATTAGGATTACTATAGAAAACCCAAAATAATGAAAGAGTTCTGTTGGTGCTCCAATAAACTCACCCTTAATTCTGGCTAAGTATGTTACAGCCATAACTATTCCCACATAATAAAAATATATAATATGATAAATGGTTTTTTTTATTTTATCTATTAATAAAGGATATATTATTATTAAAACATAAGCTATAAATCCTCCTAATAATTTATAGGGAATAATTGGAAGTTCATTTAACCAAACTGAAAAAGCTAAATAAATAAAATGTATGAGATGTAGTACAGAAAATAATAAAACTACTTTTTTTGTTTTATTGTATTTGTTTCCTTCAAATTCTTTCGAAAATACATAAAAACAATATAAATATACAATTAGAGATAACCTTCCTGAATATCTTGCTGAATACCTAAAAGTTTCTGAAATATCATTAATACTTAAAAAAAAAATTAAAAAAATCAACAATTCAGCAAAAACACCTAATGAAATAATTTTTTTCAAATTTAAAAATTAGTATTGTTAAAGTTTTATATCAATTTAGTTAATATTTATCAGAAAAATTAATCGATATCAGTTTAAATTATATTGTCATTGTTTTTTAAGATAGATAAACAAGTTATATATATATTTATGGCATACTATTTGTAATTAGGTTTAAAAAAAATTAAAATGAAAAATTTTATTAAATTATTTTCCATATTCACATTATTATTTATTGTTTCATGCTCAGATAATGACGAGATATATGAGCCAGAAGTGATGTCTATTTCAGATTTGATTAACACCAGCTCCAACTATACCTTTTTAGCATATGCTTTGGATAAAACAGATTTGAGTAAAGTATTGGATGGTTCTGATAAATACACATTACTTGCTCCATCAAATATGGCTTTCAGAGATTTTTTAATGAATAATGGTTTTCAAAGTATTGATGATATCCCCGTTGATTTACTAAAACAGGTGCTCCTCAATCACGTAATGATCGATGTCTTAGAATATCGTGATATTGAAAGTGGCTATTATAGCACCGTAGCTACTAGCGATTCTTCTTCTACTCCCTTATCTATGTATATAGAGCAAATAAATATGAGAGTAACTATTAATGGAGCTGCTAGAATTACTCAAGGTAATGTAAGGGCAACCAATGGAATTGTTCACGCTGTCAATGCAGTTATTCCCATTCCCACAGTTGTTACGTTCGTAACTTCAGATTACAATTTAGCAAATTTAAGAACAGCTCTTACAAGAAATGATTTAACTGTTAATTATGTTAATATTCTATCGACTCAAACAGAATCTGCTCCTGCTCCGTTCACTGTTTTTGCACCTACAGACCAAGCTTTTTTCAATCTGTTAACTGAATTAAATTATCAAAGTCTTTCAGATATTGATGAGCCAACACTTAGAGCAACCCTAAATCATCATGTTATTGCTGAAAGTAATGCATTATCTACTGATTTATCAGATAATTTAGAACTCACTACACTAGGCGGTAAGATAACTGCCAATGTAACTGGCGGAGCTACAATTACCGATGGAAATAACAGGGTTAGTAAAATTACAGCAGTAGATATTCAAGCTAATAACGGTGTAATACATGTAATTGATAAAGTTATTTTACCTAACTAAATTAGTCTACTTGTTTTGTAAAATATGAACAGAACAATTAAAACTTTACTTTTCGATCATTGCAAAAGTTTTTTAGAATCCAAACTGCATGGATATAAGAAAAGTTTAGATTTACTTTATGAGTCTTTAAATTCAGAAACAAAAAGTAGTGCAGGAGATAAGCATGAAACTGGTAGAGCACTTATACAGCTAGAAATAGAAAAAACTGGAAATCAATTAAAAGAAGTCGAAAAAAATTTTGAATCTCTTTTAAAAATAAATAATGTTTCTTTAAACAATAAAATAGGAATTGGCTCTATTGTAGTAACAAAATCAAATAATTATTACTTGGCTATTTCTGCTAAACCGTTTACTTATCAAAATGGTAACTATTATTGTATTTCTAATAAAAGCCCAATTGGTAAATTGTTAATTGGTAAAAAAACAGGTGAGTTTATTTTATTTAACAATAAAAAAATCACTATAATCGAAGTGCTTTAACATTTATTTAAACTAATTTTTTAAATATTTAGCTTTGATATTAATGAAAAACTACTGTTATTATTTTGGTCAGTACTTTTTATTCTCCAATAGTATATGGCTCCAGTATCTAAACTAAGTTGAGCAGTATTTGTACTTAAACCAGTTTTTACAGGAGATTGTTTACCATCCACCTTATCAACATATAGAGTGTAACTGAGTGAGTCTCCAAGATCAGGGTCGTTTCCAGTCCAAGTAAATGTAATATCCCCTCCACTAACACTTGGATTTGATAATACAGCTGCTAATGGAACATTATTGTATTTTGGTGTACCTTGAAGATAAAACTTTGAAGTAGAACTTTTTGGTCCTCTTTTTGAATTAGAATTGATTGATTGAACACTCCATGCATAGACTTTTCCTCTTGCTAATTGAATTTCTGTAGAATTAGTTGAGATTGATGTCTTTGTCTTGGTATCATTATTTGATAAATCTGTATAAGTCAAATTATAGGTGTCTGTCTCACTAGTCTTTGTCCAGCTAAAACTTACCTTACTGTAAAATCCATCAACAACTGTGGCAGATTCACAACTATTATTTGAGGGTGGTGAAATTAATGTTGCTGCACCTGGGGCTCCAGAAACTTCAGCTCCTCCACCTGAAGATTCATTTGCAGAGGAAGTATCTTCGTAACCACAACAATTGTCACTGCAGCTTACAATGAAAATTAAATTAAAAAAAAGAAAAGTTAGTAGTTTAAATACGTTTTTCATATTGTATAATTATAATGAATTTGGTTCAGTTATTGTAGCCTCAAAACATTGTTCATAAAGCGGATTTTCATCAACTTTAAAACAAATAGTATAAGTGCCTTTTGCAAGACCTGTAACGCTAGCTGTCTTATCAGTACCCTGGATAGTTATTGGTTCAGAAACTCCACTAACACTAATTGTATAATTATATCTAGAATCCTCAACTGAAAGTGCTAAAGTACCATCGTTTAGCCCATTACAAGTACAACTACCTACTGTAATTTTATTGTTGTCGTCTTGTAAACTAAAACCTGTAGATGAAACATTTATATTAACAGTTGCTAAATTACTTTCACTTCCATCATCTTTTAATGAAAATTCAAATAAAGCGTAGGATTGAGTATTTCCAACCTGCATATCGTTCCAAGTAAAACCTCCAACAAAACGATTAAATTGAGCGTAATCCTCATTTCCTGCATTATTAGGTTCTCCTGAATGCCAATTTGTATAAGGACGCTCAGCAGATCCTAAACTAACTCCATCAACCCAATACCAACCACCAGCAGGCTCAGAATAATCACTAGCGGTTCTGTCTTGAGACAATCCATACCAAAAAGGACCGTCCAATCTGCCCATAGATTTCAAAGCATCGTATATTGCTTTATCCATTTCTCTATTAAAAGGAACAAACATTTGAGCACCTTCATAGGAATCTGTTAAAGTTTTAGCATCAGGCCAATCCATTCTTCTTGGTTGACTTTCAATCAAATAATATGTTTTTCCAGCAGGTTTAATAAACGATACTGGGGTACCTCCATTATTGATTAATGTTAAATCATTAGCTTTAGCAAAAGCAGAAATAGAAAGATCCCTGGCCACAAAAGTGAAGGAGTCTGTTCCAGAAAAACTGGAGTTTGGAATATATTTTACATTTGAGGATGGTAGTAATACAGGAATTTGAGATTCTGTTATAACTGATGAACCGTTCATTAAGGTGCCATTTGATGGTAGAGATTTCACTATGTATGATAAAATATCCCCATCAGCATCTTTTGCAACCAGCGTTATATCAAGCTCAGTATATTTGTCAGTATTAACAGTTTGATTTTCTGCAACAGGAGCTGTGTTTTGCGAATATGAAAAAAACATCAAAAAACAGCTTAAAAAAGTTAAAATTAATTTCATATTAAAATAGATTGTATTCTAATTTACAAAAAAAAACATTCATTATTGACTGTTGTTAATTTTATATATTTATAAAAATTAATAATTAGATGAGTTTAACAGTGTCAATGTCTTATTTAAAAGATCAAGAATTTGAATTTACAAATAATTCAAATAATTCCTTAATTGTTGATATGTATGATGAAAATTTAAAAAAAAATCATTCACCTATGGAACTTTTATTATCAGCATTAACTTCTTGTGCAGCTGTGGAAATAGTTTCAATGATTAAAAAAAGAAGAAGAGATTTTAAAGATTTAAAGGCAATAACAACTGGGTTTAGAGCAAAGAATCCTCCAAGATTTTTCAAGTCAATAAATATTGAATATCAAATCTGTTCTTCAGATTTAACAAACGAAGAAGCCCAACGATTCATTTCACTTTCTATTGAAAAATATTGTTCTGTTGGTGCAACATTAAGAAATGATACAATAATAAATCATACCTTTAAAATTATTAGAAATCAATAAAAATTTATCAATGAAAAAAATATTTACTACAATTATAATTTTTCAATTAATCTCTTGTGCAAGTCCCGTTAAAAACAACGAATCAATAATCATTTTTGAAGATTCTATTTTAAATATTATTGATAGGACTGCCGAAATAGAGTATATAGTTGACTCTGTTAGTGTAGCTGAAGGTCCTTTGTGGGATAGCAAATCATCTTCATTATTATTTACTCAGGTTCCAATGAATAAAATTTATAAGTGGAACGAAAAAGAGGGTTACCAGGCATATATTTCTCCCTCAGGATTTACAAACTTCGCTCCTGTAATCGATGGTATTGGTCTTTCTGGTGCCAATGGATTATCGTTTGATAAAAATGGTGATTTAATCATCGCTCAACATGGAGATAGAAGATTAGCTAGATTAATGAACTCTGCTACAGACGATCCAGATTTTGAAACAATAATTGATAAATATGATGGTAAGCGATTTAACAGTCCTAATGACATAGCCATAGCATCCAACGGAGCTATCTATTTTACAGATCCAACTTATGGTTTTATGAACTTAAGTGATTGGTCGTTTGACGAATCTGTAAAAGAATTGGATTTTAGTGGTATATATAAGTTTAGTGATGAGACTGGAATAGAATTAATATCAACTGAGCTGAGTTTACCAAATGGAATCGCTTTGTCAAATAACGAAAGGTATTTATATGTAAACAGTTCTAATACGACAGAAAATCCTGTTATTTTAAGATATGATTTAGAAAATGATAATAAATCTGAATTATTTTTTGATGGGACAGAACTAGCCAAAGCAAATCCAGGAAATTTTGATGGACTTAAGATTCATTCTTCTGGAAATATTTTCACAACTGGCCCTAATGGGATATTAGTTTTGTCAAATGATGGAAGGTTATTGGCTAATATCAAATTCAAAGATATGCTAACCAACTGTGCATTTGATTCGGATGAAAATTACTTGTACGTTACAGGTTTTTCATTCGTTGCAAGAATCGCTTTAAAAAAATAACTTATGAACTTTTTAGAAATAACCACCGTACTACTTCTTTTAGCCTCTTTTTTTTCAATTATAAATTTACGCTTACTAAAACTTCCTCAAACAATCGGTCTAATGATTTTAGCAATTGGTTTATCTATAATTGTTTTAATAGTAGGTATTATTTTTCCTGAATTTTTAGCAGTTGTAACTTCGCTCACTAAAAGTTTTGATTTTAGTATCCTATTAATTGATGTCATGCTTCCTTTCTTACTGTTTGCTGGAGCAATAAGTGTTAATGTTCATGAGTTATTAAAAGATAAAGTCACCATACTATTTTTAGCAAGTTTTGGTGTGGTATTTTCAACATTTGCTGTTGGGTCTGGTGTTTTTTGGTTAATTGAACAGCCTATATTTGGACTAAACGAACTGGGTTTGACATATGTTGACTGTTTATTGTTTGGTGCACTGATTGCTCCTACCGATCCAATTGCAGTTCTTTCTATTGTAAAAAAAATGAACCTATCTCCAGTTACTGAAACTAGAATTGCAGGTGAATCACTTTTTAATGATGGTATCGGAGTAGTTATATTCCTAACGCTTTTAAAAATAAAAATTATGGGGGTTGAAAATGTAACTCCAGAGGGAGTAAGTATGTTATTTGCTACCGAGGTTATTGGTGGGGTTCTACTGGGTTCTTTATTGGGTTATCTTGGTTTAAAGCTTGTTAGATATATTGAAAATGAACATGTAGAACTAGAGGTATTAATTACACTTTCTTTAGTGCTTTTAGTTTCTGTAGTTTCATACAAATTTCATTTCTCAGGACCATTAGGCGTGGTGATGATGGGATTATTTTTAAATAGAAATATAGATACTGATAGAATTGAAGATGGTGTTCAAAAAGCTATGGGTGATTATGTTTATAAATTTTGGCATCTACTAGATGAAACTTTAAACGCAATACTATTTATTTTGATTGGACTTGAGATCATTCCAATTTTTCAAAACTTTGTTTCAGGATACTTATTAATATCTCTTTTGACCATTGTTTTAGTTGTTTCCTCTAGAGGAATTGGTGTTTCAATTCCTATTAAAATTTTATCATTTTTTAAAAAGTTTGAAAAAAGAACTTCATTTATTATCACTTGGGGAGGATTAAGAGGAGGATTAAGCATTGCTTTAGCTTTAAATTTACCCGATCAAATTGGAGAGGGTAAAAATCTTATTCTTTTTCTAACTTACATGGTAGTCTTATTTACCATCTTGTTTCAAGGACTAACTCTTGAAAAACTTGCAAAATGATTTTTTGAATTGATTACAAAGTTTTATTATATTGAGATTTAATTAATATAAAACCAAAAAAAATGAAAAAATTATTAAGCATAACATTAATTGCTCTTTTACTATCATGTGAATCTCCAAGTCCTAAAGAAACTGCTCCTAATATGGAATATGGTGGTTGGTCTGGAGTTGCTAGTGATTCAAATAAAGAATCCATGCTAACTAGAGAACTTATGGACAATTATATCGCAAATAAGTTTGAGGATTCTGCCTATTTAATGGCTGATGATGGTAATTTCTATTTCAATTCAACTAAAGTTTCCAAAGAAGAATGGGTTGGAGCTAGCGCTATGCACCATTCGTTGTTTGATAATATCTCTAATAGTAAAATTCAACCTCCTAATGTTACGACTGCAACATATGAAAATGGTTCAGTTTGGTCTTTGGCTTGGTTTTACTGGACAGCAACAGGAAAAATTACTGGAAATGAAATACAAATACCTGTGCATCATGCAGCTAGATTTGAAAATGAAAAAATTGTAGCGGTTTATCACTTTTTTGATCCTACTTTACTAGATGCTGAAGTTGCTGCTTCACAACAATAATCATTTTCTATGTAATGAAGAAAAGAGGATTTTTAGAATCCTCTTTTTTTATTTATAAATCTTTTTCATAAAATTTATTCCAGTAATTGCAGTTGATGTGATTAATCCAGAGAAAAGCGCCCCTCCAACTCCAGCGCTTACAATGTCTTGACCAGTCAAATAAAGTCCTTTAATAGATGTTCTGGGTCTTAAAAATTTTTGATTAAACCTTTTTGGAGTATGATCCAATCCATATAATTCTCCTTTATCGTAATTAACAAAATTTTTTGTTGTTAATGGGCTAGATAATTCATAGCAATCGATAGAATCTCTTAAATGAGGTAATTGCTTGAAGAGCTCGTTTAGTAATCTTTTAGAAATTTCTTCTTTAAATTTTTCATAATCATCCCCTCTTTTTTTCCACTTGGTTCCCTCCCATTTTGAGAATGATTCATATGGAAGTAAAGTGATAACATCAATTGTACTTTTTCCAGGATATCTCTCTTCCCAAGAAGGATCCTTAGCAGAGGGAAATGATATATAAACTAGAGGAAAGTCGGAATTTTGATCATTAAGATAATTAGCAACTGATGAATCATGATCTGTTTTATCAGGATATATCCATATGTTATGTTTGGGTAATTTTAATTCTTTTGCCGTACCATTTAATCCAATATATAAGCAACCATGAGCAACAGAGGGTTTAACAGAAAGTAAATCTCTCTTAAAACCAAGTTTTATACTTAACTTTTCATTAATTAATTTATTAAATGTGTTAAAAACACCCACACCACTGATTATTGTATTAGAGTAAAACTTTCGACCATCATCCATGACCACTCCTCTGGCTCTATTTTTTTCAATAATAATCTCTTTGACCTCAGCTTTTACAACAATTTTTCCTTTTGATTTTTCAATTACTGGATTTATAGTGTTAACAATTTCTGAAGAACCACCTATTGGAAAACTTCCACCTTTAAAATAGTGCTTAACCACTGAAGCATGCATTGCAAAACTACTTTGTTTGGGAGGAAGGCCATAATCTCCGTATTGAGCAGTAAGAACTTTGATTAGTTCTTGATTAGTAGTTAAAGAAGAAATAGTATCATAAGTGGTTTTTGAAGAATATTTTAAATATTTATTTCTAAAAAAGGGAGCAAATAGAAAACTTATATAATTAGGAAGTGCCTTTTCAATATAAAATTTTTTCATTGTTTTATTACAATCAAAAACTAATTGAACATAATCTTCAATAGCTTTAGATTCATCGGGAAAATATGAAACAAGTGTGTTTTTGAAATTCTCAACACCTTTTACAAAATCATATTTTTTTTCTCCAATTACTACCCTATCGTATACTTCCCCCATATCCTCCCATTTTAAATTGCATTGAGAAACATAATCAAACATTTTTCTAATAGGACTATTTTCATTTTGTACCTCTCCAATGTAGTGAATACCGACGTCCCATTCGTATCCCTTTCTCTTAAAAACGTGAGTAAAACCACCTGCAGTATAATGCCTTTCCAATACCAATACTTTTTTACCTTCCTTGGAAAGCAAAGCAGCTGCAGTTAAACTACCCATCCCAGATCCAATTACAATGACATCATAATTATCTTCCAAATTGTTTTTTCTCTTATAGGATTCTATCATATTTCTAATTTACGATTTATAATAATTATAATTAGTTAATTATCGTTTATAATTATTCTGAAATAAGTTTAATTTATATCTTTACTTTCTAAAAATTTTAATCATTAATATGAAATTAATAATCAATAATTTAACCAAGACTTATAAAAATAAAGTAAAAGCTTTAGATAACGTGAGTTTGGAAATAGGTAAGGGAATGTTTGGCTTGTTGGGTCCTAACGGCGCTGGAAAATCAACATTAATGAGAACAATAGCGACCTTACAATCCCCTGATTCAGGAAATATTAATTTTAATGATATTGATGTGCTTAATGATCAATTATCTCTCAGAAAAGTTCTTGGCTACCTTCCTCAATCTTTTGGAGTGTATCCCAAAATGTCAGCTGAGGAATTATTGAATTATTTTGCTCTTCTTAAAGGTATTTCTAATAATCAAGAAAGGGATAAGCTAGTTAACGAACTACTCGATATTACTAATCTACAAGATGTAAAGAAAAAAAATGTTGATGGGTATTCAGGTGGAATGAAACAACGTTTTGGTATAGCGCAGTTGCTACTTAACAATCCTAAATTAATTATTGTTGATGAACCAACTGCTGGCTTAGATCCTGCCGAAAGACAACGTTTTTTAAATGTTTTAAGAGAAGTTGGTACAAGTAGTACAGTAATATTCTCAACTCACATTGTTGATGATGTTAAAGAGTTGTGTAATGACATGGCCATATTAAATGGTGGTAAAATTTTAAAGCATGTGAAGCCGATTGAAGCTACAAAAGAAATCAACAATAAAATTTGGACTAAAATAGTTTTGAGAGATGAACTGGAGCAAGCAGAAATTGATTATAATATTTTATCTTCCAATTACAATGTTGATAATACATTGACAATAAGAGTTTATTCTGAAGAAAAACTTTCAAAAGAATTTAAAAAGGCTGAACCTCAGCTGGACGATGTCTATTTTATTGCTCTAAAAGAAGATCAAGAAAATTTAATTAATTCATAAACCATTCATATCAATGTTTCTTACAATTTTTTACAATGAACTAAAGCATTGGTTTGGAAAACCAGCTTTCTACATATATTCGGTTATATTTCTTTTTATTGCCCTTTTGATGTCAGGTTCCTCGGCTGGTCTTTTCGACTTTTTAACAGTTACAACGGGTTCTTCAAAAATAGTTAACTCTCCTCTGGGCATAACAGGTTTATTTGGAGGCTTATCTGGACTTCTTATTTTTCTATACCCTTCAATCATTGGTGTTGCCGTTTATAGAGATTACAAGAGTGAAATGCACACTATACTCTATTCCTACCCTTTTACAAAACTTCAATATTTATTAGCTAAGTTTTTTAGTGGAATTTTTGTAGTTAATATTATCGTACTAATAGTAGCATTAGGAATTGGAATTGGATTTGTTCTCCCTGGAACAAATCAAGAAATCGTACAAAGTTTTGATTTTAAATCTTATTTGGATGTCTATTTAATATACATCCTTCCAAACATGTTGTTCATCGGAGCGATTGTTTTTGGAATAGTCACTTTCACAAGAAATATTTCTGCAGGATTTATTACGGTTCTTATATTATTAATCTCACAAGGGTTTTTGGTAAGCCTTTTTGACGATCCAGAAAAAAGATTAATTGCTGCTATTTTAGATCCATTTGGAGATTCTGCAATTCAATATTATACCAGATATTGGACAGTTTCTGAACAAAATGAATTGTATCTTCCAATCAGAGAGGTTTTGATATATAATAGGTTATTATGGGGCGCATTAGGAATTATATTGTTTGGAGCGATTTATAAGGTTTTTAGTTTTAGTCAAAACGCATTTAGTTTCTCATTTAAATCTAAAGAATCCCAAAGAATAACTAAATCAAATTTTGGAGGGATTATAAAAATTAATTTACCTAAAATAAGTTTTGATTTTTCATTTAAAAATGAATTAAAAACACTTTGGAAATTATCAACAGTTGATTTTTTTGTTATTGTAAAAAGCTGGCCTTTTATATGCATTGTTTTAGTAGGTTTATTAATAAATTTAATCGGGCTTTCTGAACTCGGAAATGTTTTTGGAACTTCTACCCTTCCAAGAACTTGGAGAATGCTTGAAGCGGGCTCAACATTTACATTAGCAATTAATATTTGTACATTTTTATACGCGGGTATATTAATTCATAGATCAAGAATTGCTAATATTAATCAACTTATTGATGTAAGTCCAACTAAAAACTGGGTGTTATTTGGATCAAAATTTCTTGCAATTTTCAAAATACAAATAGCCTTGTCCTCATTAATAATGATTACTGGGCTAATTTTTCAAACCTACAAAGGGTTTTATGATTATGAGATATCACTTTACCTTTATGAGTTAATTGTTTTAAACCTTATTTACTTTATTTTATGGTCATTTCTAGCCTTTTTGGTACAAACCCTAATTAGCAGTCCATACGTTGGGTTATTTGTAATGATAGTTCTTTTAATAGGAATTCCTCTACTAGGTTTGGCAGGAATAGAGCAATCTATTTTTAAATACACTCAAGGGCCTGGTTTTTCATATTCTGACATGAACGGATATGGAGATACTCTTAACAGATATTTTATATATAAAATGTATTGGTTTTCTCTTGGAATTGTATTCTTTATTTTAACATCCTTATTTTATTTTAGAGGACTTCCTAGTAATTTTAAGGAAAGAGTTCTTATTGCTAAAAGTAGATTTAATGGAAAATACCCATTTTTTATCTCACTTTTTACACTCATTTTTTTATCATCAGGAACCTATATTTATTATACGAATAACATTTTAAACAAAAGAACTTCATCAAAAGAAAGTGAATTACAAACAGTTGAGGGAGAAAAGAAATATAAAAAATACGAAGCATATGCTCAACCTAGAATAATCTCAGTAAATGTTGATGTTGATATATTTCCTAAAACCAGAGATTTAAGCGCTTTCGGAGAATATTTGATGATTAATAAGACCCAAGAATCTATTGATAGTATTTTTTTAGATCATAATTCTCTTATTAGTACTTTTAAATTCAACAAGGAAAACAAGCTAGTCTTAGAAGACACTATTTATAATCTTGACATTTATAAACTAAAATCCCCTTTAAAACCAGGAGATAGTTTAAAACTTGAATTTAGTATTAAAAACAAACCCAATACAATTCTTAGAAATAATTCAAGTGTAATTTCTAATGGAACGTTTATTAATAGTAATATTTTTCCATCTCTTGGATACCAACTAGGTGAATTAAGAGACGATAAAACTAGGAAAAAATACGGATTACCTAAAAACAAATTAAAGCCTCATCCTTCGGATTCAACAGCACTAGGAAATACTTACATCGCTAAAGATGCGGATTGGATAGATTTTGAAGCTACTGTAAGTACATCTAAAGATCAAATAGCAATTGCTCCGGGATATTTACAAAAAGAATGGATTGATGGTGACAGAAGATACTTTCACTATGAAATGGATAGTAAAATATTAAATTTTTATGCTTTTAATTCAGCTAAGTATGAAATTAAAAAAGATAAATGGAATGATGTAAATCTTGAAATATATTACCATAAGGGTCACGAATACAACTTGGATAGAATGATGAAAGGAATGAAAGCAGCTTTGGATTACTGCACTGAAAACTTTAGTCCGTATCAGCATAAGCAGTTAAGAATTATTGAGTTTCCAAAAACTAGTGGGGGATTTGCTCAATCTTTCCCAAATACAATTCCATTTTCTGAAAGCATAGGCTTTATTGCAGATGTTGATGATTCTGAGGAAGGGGGAAATGATTATGCTTTTTTTGTTTCTGTTCACGAGGTAGCTCATCAATGGTGGGCACATCAGGTCATTGGAGCAGACGTACTTGGTGCCACAATGCTTTCCGAAAGTTTATCTGAATACGTTTCTCTTAAAGTCATTGAACAGGTTAATGGAAAAAAGAAAATGCGTAAATTCTTAAAAAGATCATTAGATACATATTTAACTTCTAGAACGTTTGAGAGTAAAAGAGAAAATGCATTAATGTATAATGATGGTCAGGGATACATTCACTATCAGAAAGGATCATTAATTTTTTATGCCTTAAGTGACTACATTGGAGAAAAAAATCTGAACAAATCTCTTAGTAAATATGTAAATAAAGTAGCCTTTCAAGAGCCACCTTACACGACTACTATTGATTTAGTTAATCATGTTAAAGAAGTAATACCAGATTCTTTAAATTACTTAATAAAAGATATGTTTGAAACTATTACTTTGTATCAAAATAGAATTGTTTCTACAAATTCTAAAAAAATAGAAAACGGAAAATATCAAGTAGATATCGAGTTTAAAGTAAGTAAATATAGAAATGATGAAAAGGGAAAGATTTTCTATGGAAATGATAAAAGGGATTCCATTTCATACAAAACTGAGGATATGAGAAAAGCCGAATATTCAGTCTTTTTATCAGATTATATTGATATTGGAATTTTTGGAGAAAACGAAGATGAAGAAGAAGTTGAATTATACTTAAAAAAACATAAAATAAATTCTATTCATAACAAAATATCGATTGTTGTTGATAAGGAACCTATTGAAGTTGGAGTAGATCCATATAATAAATTAATTGATACAAATTCAGAGGATAACAGAAAAAAAATAACAATTGAAAAAATTCAATAATGAAAAGAAGAAAGTTTAATGAAATTTTATTTTCTAGCTCTGCTGTTCTAGCTTCACCAAGTTTAGTTTCTTGTTCAAGAAATGATTCAAAAAATGGTATATCATTAGCTCAATGGTCACTTAACAAAATGATAAAAGACGAAAAAAAACTTGACCCGCTTGATTTTGCAAAAAAAGCTAACGAGCTTGGTTTTGATGCCATTGAATATGTTTCAACGCTGTACAGACCAATTCTTAATGAAATTTCAATAGATGAATTAACCGAGATCTTAAAAAGTTCATCCAATCAATATGAAGTAAAGAATCTTTTAATTATGGTGGATGACGAGGGTGATTTGGCCTCTGGGGATGAAAGTTTAATAAATGAAGCCGTTGATAAACACAAAAAATGGGTTAAGATGGCAAATAAATTAGGGTGTCACTCCATTAGAGTTAACTTAACAGGTGAAAATGAGCTTGAAAAATGGAAAATTAATTCTGTAAAGGGGCTAACGCTACTTTGTAATTATGCTGAAAATTTTAATGTTAATATTATTGTTGAAAATCACGGTGGAAATAGTTCTATTGCTAATGAACTAGCAAACGTGATTAAAAATGTAAATTTAGCTAACTGTGGAACACTTCCTGATTTTGGTAATTTCTGTGTAAAAAGAGAAAATGGTTCTATTTATAGTGGGCCTTGTAAAATTGAATATGATAAATACAAAGGAATGAGAGAACTCATGCCCTATGCTAAAGCTGTAAGTGCTAAATCATATGATTTTGATCACAATGGCAATGAGACAACAATTAATTATGAAGATATGATATCAATTGTAAAAAAATTCAATTATTATGGATATTTGGGAATAGAATTTGAAGGAAATAAAATGTCTGAAGTTGAGGGAATTGAGTTAACAAAAAAATTGATTGAAAAATATAGTTAATTCTTGTATTATAAATTATTAAACTTTTAACTTTAAGATTAGTCAAAAAATAGACGTGATTAGAAAAATATTCATTTTCTTTTTTTTATTAGCATTTGTAAATAAAGGGCTAGCTCAGTTAAGTAAAGTACACTACATCCCCCCACTAACAAGCGGTCCCTCGAATGCAGATCCCTTAGATCAATGGTTTTACATTTCAACTCCGATTAATGGTGACGTTTCTTTTAAGATAAAACCTGTTGGAGGAACATTAGATGAAGAAATTTCCTACATCGTAAATAATAGTAATCCTAAAAAAATTCTTATTGCA
>CALKEO010000059.1 GCA_938088195.1 uncultured Flavobacteriaceae bacterium
GATCATTTTTCAGATAGACTTATGCAATTTTTAAGTAATTTTTGGCCAAATCATCTTCCTAAAAATATGGAAGTGTTCAGAGATTTGTTCGAGCATCATTGGATTATAGAAATGTCTGATGATGGTATAAACGAAGCAAAGGAATATTTTAATAATTTTTTTAAAGATAATGAAGGAGACTATTTTCTTTGTAACGAAAAAGAAGGAAAAAAAGCTATGCTTCATCGCTATGTTTCTGCAAGTGCGATTGGAAGATATCATAATATAAATAAAAGCAAACACGGTGAAATGTTGTCATTAGACATAGCATTTCCAAGAAATGAAAAAAATTGGTTTGAAAAATTATCTCCAGAAATTGATGAATTATTGGAAATGAAATTATATTATGGACACTTGTTCTGTCATGTACAGCATCTTAATTATATTGTCAAAAAGGGAGTTGATGGGGAGGCTCTAAAAGAAAAATTATTAAATACCTATAAAGAAAGAGGAGCAGAATATCCAGCTGAACATAACGTTGGTCATGAATATTCTGCAAATCC
The DNA here is from genome assembly GCA_938088195.1 of uncultured Flavobacteriaceae bacterium. Classification (GTDB taxonomy): domain Bacteria; phylum Bacteroidota; class Bacteroidia; order Flavobacteriales; family Flavobacteriaceae; genus MAG-121220-bin8. Next base: position 543 of record CALKEO010000059.1, read on the forward strand.
AACACTATTAAAATTTTATAAAGAACTCGATCCAACTAATTTTTTTAACCCCGGTATAGGAAAAACAAGTAAACTTAAAAATTGGAAATAATTAATAATAAGTTTTATTATAATTGATATTAAACAAGTTTTTTTTATAATAAATATTAGAGCTATTTTTGTTTTAAATTTTATAAATGGCTGGTAATATATTTGGGAACATTTTTAAGCTCACAACTTTTGGAGAATCTCATGGTCCTGCACTCGGTGGAGTAATTGATGGCTGTCCTTCTGGACTTAAAATTGATTTAAACGCTATTCAAGTTGAAATGGATAGGAGAAAACCTGGTCAATCAGCAATTGTTACTCAAAGAAAAGAGCCCGATTCAGTTACTTTCTATTCTGGAATCTTTGAAGGTGAAACCACAGGAACACCAATTGGTTTTTTAATTCATAACACTGATCAAAAATCTAAAGATTACTCACATATAAAAGATTCTTACAGACCTTCTCATGCAGATTATGTTTATGACAAGAAATATGGAAATAGAGATTACAGGGGAGGAGGAAGAAGTTCGGCAAGAGAAACAGCATGTAGGGTAGTAGCTGGTGCCATTGCTAAACAAATTTTATCTGAAATAAAGATTACTGCTTTTGTTTCCTCTGTTGGAAAAATTAAAATCGACAAACATTACAGTGATTTAGATTTTTCAGAAATCGAAAAAAATCCGGTAAGGTGTGCAGATTCTGCAACCGCACTATTAATGGAAAATCATATTAAAGATATAAGAAAAGAAGGTGATACTGTTGGTGGGATTGTTAGTTGTGTTATTAAAAACACACCAATAGGACTAGGAGAACCTGTTTTTGATAAACTTCATGCAGATTTAGGAAAAGCTATGCTATCAATAAATGCTGTAAAAGGTTTTGAATTTGGAAGTGGATTTGAGGGAACTAAATTAAAAGGAAGTCAACACAACGATTCATTTGACAAAGACGGAAAAACAAAAACTAATAATTCTGGGGGAATTCAAGGGGGAATTAGTAATGGTATGGATATTTACTTTAATGTTGCCTTCAAACCTGTAGCTACAATAATGCAAGCCCAACAAACAATTGATTCTAATAGTAATGTAGTTGAAATAAAAGGAAAAGGAAGGCATGATCCATGTGTTGTTCCAAGAGCAGTTCCTATTGTTGAGGCAATGGCTGCGTTAGTCTTAGTTGACTTTTTTCTACTAAACCGAACCATTAAACTTTAATGAAAAAATTAGCTCTTCACTGGCAAATTATCTTAGGAATGGTTCTTGGCGTTCTATTTGGTCTGATACTATTAAATTTTGAAGGAGGAAAAAGTTTTATCATAAATTGGATCAAGCCTTTTGGAACCATATTTATAAATTCATTAAAGCTAATTGCTGTCCCATTAATATTAGCTTCACTAATTAAAGGAGTTTCAGATCTTAAGGATTTGTCTAAACTCTCTTCTATGGGAGGAATAACTATTTCAACGTATATTTTTACAACTTTAATGGCAGTTTCCATAGGCTTAATTGCTGTAAATATAGTTAAGCCAGGAGAGTATATAACCGAGGAAACAAGAGAACAGCTTGTTAGCGCTTATTCAACAAATGCTAATCAAAAAATTGAAGCCGCAAACAACCAAAAAAATTTAGGTCCCCTTCAACCATTAGTTGACATAGTTCCATCAAATTTTTTAAGTGCTGCGTCCAATAATAGAAATATGCTTCAGGTAATTTTCTTTGCCATTCTTTTTGGTATAGCAATGATTTTAATCCCTAAAAAAAAATCAAAGCCAATTAAAAAATTCTTTGACTCACTTAATGATGTTATTTTAAAAATTATTGACCTTATTATGCTTAGCGCACCATATGGTGTATTTGCTCTTTTAGCTGCAATAATTGTAGAAGCACCAAGTATGGATCTTTTTAAAGCATTAGGATTGTACTCTTTAACTGTTCTGTTCGGACTGTTTTTATTGATATGCATATATATTATAATTGTCAAGTTATTTATTGGTAAAAGCCCTTCATATTTTATAAAAGGTATTTCTCCAGCTCAGCTATTAGCATTTTCTACTAGCTCAAGCGCTGCGACGCTTCCCGTCACTATGGATAGGGTACAAAATCATTTAGATGTAGAAGAGGAGGTAAGTAGCTTTGTTCTTCCAATAGGTGCAACAATTAATATGGATGGAACATGTCTTTATCAAGCTGTTGCCGCTGTTTTTATAGCACAGGCATTTGGTCTTGATTTAAGCCTCGCTGCCCAACTAGGGATTGTTTCTACGGCTACACTAGCATCTATTGGATCAGCAGCAGTTCCAGGTGCTGGGATGGTAATGCTGATTATTGTATTATCTCAAGCCGGAATTCCTGAAATTGGATTAGCATTAATATTCGCTGTTGACAGACCTCTTGATATGTGTCGAACAGTTATTAATGTTACTGGAGACGCCACAGTCTCGATGTTTGTGAATAAGTTTAGAAAAAAATAAGATTTAGTCAATAAATTGACCTGGTTTATTGAACATTGAGAGGTCGCATTGGTCAATTTTCCCAAAAACTCTATATCTTTTTAATGCTATTTTTCTATATATCAAATCAGTAAATGAAACTGGAAATAAACTAAATAATAAAAATACTTTCCAAATTCCTCCAATGGTTTTGAAAATTTCAAAAACAGCTGTTGACTTTGTATAAATTTGATCGTTTTTTTGAAATATAACAGTGTCAAAATCTGATTTATTAAATTTCATTTTATTTAATAGTTTTTGACCACTAACTCCTTGTAAAGTCGCAAATTTTAAGTCACTATCTATTTTTAGTAATAGTTTAACAAAAGAGTTGCATAAACCACATACCCCGTCAAAATATATTATGTGTTTATTATTCATATTAAACGATATCCAGTCTTATTAAGTCAACTTCTGTTGTAAAAGTCCCGTAGTTAACAATTGCTTTATTTCTTTCAATTTTATCAATAGTTCCAACAGATCTACTATCCTCTAACCTGACTTTATCACCAACTTTTAGTTCAACTTTAGGTTTTATACTAATAACCTTATTCTTGTTTTTTTTCTTTTCTTTTCTAATGCCTACTAGTTCATTTTCTAAAATCTGAGCAGTTCTTTTTTTTCTTTTTTTATCAAGCTTAATTTTTGAATAGTTCTTCTTTTTTCTTTTTGAATTTAAAGTATCTACAAGTTTAATTATTTCTGAAATAAGGTTTCTTTTTTTATTATCATTGAAATATCTTTCAGCTATTTCATTTAACTTATTTCCAGCAACAATCATTCTTTGGTTACTATCAAATAATTCTTGATAATTAACCAGTTTAGACCTGATCTTTTCATTAGTATGACTTAATTTTTCGTTTTCCTTTTTAAATTTGTATTCTTCATTTTTTAACGAATTAGTAGTTTTATCAAGTTGTATCCTCTGTTTTTGAAGTTTCGAAATTGTTGCATCAAACCTGACTTTTCCTCTTTCAATCTTTTTTTTAGCTCTATTAATAATACTGTAAGGAATACCATTTTTTTCTGCTACCTCAAAAGTGAAAGAACTACCTGCCTGTCCAGTAATTAAGTTAAAGGTTGGCTCAAGAGTTTTATCATTAAATTGCATATTAGCATTACTCATAAAGGGTAGTTCATCCGCTAATAGTTTTAAATTAGAATAATGAGTTGTGATCACTCCATAACTTAATCTTTCGTAAAAGACCTCCAAAAATATTTCTGCTAAAGCCCCTCCTAACTCAGGGTCTGAACCAGTTCCAAATTCATCAATCAAAAATAAAGTATCAGAATTGCATTTTCTTAAAAAACTATTCATGTTCTTTAATCTGTAACTGTAAGTGCTTAACTGATTTTCAATTGATTGATTATCACCAATATCAGAAATTACATTTTTAAAAATAGACATTTCACTGGTGAAATGAACAGGTATCAGCATTCCTGACTGCATCATTAATTGAAGTAGGCCTATGGTTTTTAATGTAATGCTTTTTCCACCTGCATTGGGTCCTGAAATAACTAATATCCTGTTGTTATTGTTCAACTCGATTGACTGAGGATAGGTTTTAATATTTTCTTTCTCATTCGCTTGAAAGAGTAGGGGATGGAAAGCATTTTTAAGGATAACTTTTTTATCAATAGAAACATTTGGTTTTACTGCATTTATTTCATTGGCATATTTAGCCTTTGAATAAATTACATCAATATGAGCGAGGTATTTTTGATAATTGGATAATGTTAAAATATAAGGATTCAAAAAAGCAGTTAACTCTTTTAATATTCGTTTAATTTCTTGATCTTCATCATAAAGAAGGTCTTGAAGCTTTCTACTTTGGACTAAGGTTTCTTGAGGCTCAATATAAACGATACTTCCGGTTTTAGAGCTTCCCATCATTTGACCCTTTACTTTTCTTCTATACATTGCTTTAGCGGCTAAAACTCTTCTGTTATCAATAGTTGATTCTTTAATTTCATCTAAATAACCTAAATTGTTGTAGGATGTTAAAGCAGTTGAAAAGGTTTGTCTAATTTTAGATTTTGCTGTGTTAATACCTTTTCTGATTTCTAATAGTTCTAAAGAAGCATTATCTTTTATAAACCCATATTTATCAATTACAGAACTGATTTCTATTATTATATTTTTTTCCATTTTCAACGAATCAGTTAAAAGAAAAATATTTTTATAATAATTTTTGAATTTTTTTAAAAATTTGATGTGAAGAATACTAGATTCTACCAAATGCTTAATTTTTCTAAATGATTCAATCTCTAATTGACTGTTTTCAATTTCAATTATTTTAAGTTCTTTAGATATACTTTCAAAACCATGATTAGGAAAATTATTGTCATTTTCTAAAGAGGAAAGGTATTCAGAAACCAAATTTAAATTAAAATCAATTTTTTTAAAATCTAAATCAGGTTTGATTGAGTTTAAAATATCTCTTCCCATGGATGTTATTGAATATTTAGAAATATTTTCTACAACTATATTAAATTCTAAATCCTCTAGGGTTTTTTTGGGAATTGACAAACTATTTATATATTTTGTTTATTGTAAAAATAAACAATTTCTTTGAAGTTAAATATCGAAAAAAGTTGGTTAAATCAATTAGAAAAAGAATTTAATAAGAGATATTTTAAAGACCTTATCTATTTTATTAAAAACCAATACAATAAGAAAGTTTGCTATCCACCAAGTGACTTGATATTCTCTTCATTAAATAATTGCTCTTTAAGGGATGTAAAAGTTGTTATTGTAGGTCAAGATCCATATCACGGTAGAAATCAAGCAAATGGATTATGCTTTTCAGTTGATTCAAAAGTAGTTAACCCACCATCTTTAAATAATATATTTAAAGAAATTTCTGATGATTTAAATTGTGAAATACGAAAAAAAGGAGATTTGATGGACTGGTCAAAGCAGGGTATTTTATTATTGAATTCTATTTTAACAGTAGAAGAGGGTATTCCAGGAAGTCATTCAAATAAAGGTTGGGAAACTTTTACAGACAATATCTTAAAATTAGTTTCAAATAACAAAAATCATATAGTCTTTATGTTGTGGGGTGGTTACGCTAAAAAGAAAGATTTTTTAATTAGTAAAACAAACAATTTAATTCTTAAAACAGGACACCCATCTCCTTTAAGCGCTAACAGAGGGTATTGGTTTGGAAATAAGCACTTTTCAAGGTGTAATGATTATTTGATTAAACATGGCTACAAACCGATAAATTGGTAGGTAATAAAATGTTTTTTATTCATTATCTTTAAGTAAAAATTTATATGTTAATTACTACTACAGAAACTATTCCAGGGAAAAATATTTTAGAATCATTAGGTATAGCAAGGGGCTCCACTGTTAGAGCTAGAAATGTAGGTAAAGATATTTTTGCTGCATTTAAAAATATAATTGGAGGCGAAATTGAAGAATACACTAAACTTCAAGCTGATTCAAGAGAACAAGCGTTATCCAGAATGATTGATGATGCTAATAAATTAGGAGCAAATGCAGTGGT
>CALKEO010000060.1 GCA_938088195.1 uncultured Flavobacteriaceae bacterium
ACATGTGGCCAGCCTTTAAACTGCTTAGCGTCTTTTTTTGAAACATCCTCAAATCTGGGCCAACACTGAAAGGTGACATTATTTTTTTCTTTATCGAAAAGAACCATACCATAACCAGCTCCATTGGATGGCGAATCAGGATTAGCATAGGCATGCATTGTAATTTTATTACTGAACCCATCTAAATACCTTCCTGTCCAAGGTAATTTTTTATTGGATTTTTCACCAGATTTTTCATCCTCAGGCCACCACCACCTACTATAATAATTATTAACCAGCGCTGGTACTATAAATTGAAATGGACCGTCCTCAAAATTATCAATACCGTGATGAACAATTGAAGCTAAATGTTGATCACCTCCAATATGTACTGCATTGGCATTTTTAACAATTTTCAAAGCTTTATTCCTTCCTTTTTGAGGCCAACCATTAGAATCTAAATCAGCATGAAGCCTATTAGACTTTTTCCCGTGTAAATGCGCCGCTCCACAAAAGCTAGTAGCAGAAAGCAAAGCCTTTATTGTTTTTCCTTTGGATTTAGAAGACCATGATTTTAAAAATTCTAGTTGTCTGTCTCCAAGTAATTTTAATCCGCTAATATCAATATCTTTTGAATTATAATCAGGATTAACAATATGATCAGGGCGTGGTCCTTGATTAGGAATTTTTCCATTTGGACCCGATTTGAATTTTCTGTCTTCAACAATAGCGAAATCTATTTCACCATATTTCAAATTAGTATAATAGACATTAATCCCTTGTTCAATTGGTGTGGGATCAAAGGGATCCGGCAAATGTGATGTTTGACATCTTTCAACCATTTTCACATATTCATGATGATAATAATACCCTCCATCATCACCCTGTCTTCTTAAAGCCTTTTTACCTCCCTCACCCCATAAATTACCTTGACCAATATCATGATCATCAGGAATGGTAATACAAGGTCTGTCTCTAAAGAGTTCTTTAAACTGTAATCCAAATTTTAGCCATGCTGCCGTATGTTGTTTGTGATCATAAGACTGATCTCCTCCAAAAAAAAGAATATCAGGATCTTGATGGTTAACATTTTTAATGTAATTATTTCTATCACCTCTATCCTTATTACTATTACACGAAAATGCAGCAAGCTTAATTATTTTTTTATCCACTGGATCTTTTCGGATTTTTCCATTAAAAACAGAACCATTTTCATGAACGAGTCTGTATTGTTGGTCTATTTTACTATTCCAATTTGGCAATCGAAATAAAGTTGACCAACCAATATCATTTATTTTTTGTTTAGAAACTTGCTTCCATTTATTATTGGTTTTAATTTGAAAGGAAATAAAACGACTTTCATTTGGATAAAGTGGATAAGTTTGGGCCGAAAGCTTTAAAATATTATTGGACAGTGTATAAATACCAAAGGCAATAATATTCTTTCTATCCACTTTTAAATTTATAATTTGATTGTCCTTTCTTTCCCACCAATCATTAACGCAAAAAGTATCAAGATCTTCAAAAGGAGCTTTAATATAGTTGGAAGAATCCTTACTAAAAGAATAATGAAGTGGAATTAATGAAGCTCCTGCTAGTAATGCTGTGTCTTTTATAAATTTTCTTCTTTCTTTTTTCATTTCACAAATAGATACAAAAAAGGCTCAAACACATAATATATTTGAGCCCTTTTCAAACATTGAAAAAACTAATTTTTAATATCCTGGGTTTTCAACTAAATTAGGATTTTGTGCTAACTTATTTGTTCCAAAAGGAAGCCAGTACATTTTAGGAAGAAATGGTGTGTTCTGTGAAAAATTCCACTTCCACTGTTTAGCTTTATACATTCCATCACTTTTTCTTCTATACCATTTAGTACCAAATTTTGTGACCAAATGCAATTCTGCCTCAGCATCTCTCCAAGTTCTTAAATCCCAGTACCTGTGATTTTCACCATAAAGCTCAACGAACCTTTCATTTTTAATTACATCTAAGGTTAACTCAGCCTCAGTCTTTTTAGGCATACCTACTCTTTCTCTTAAAGTGTTTAATCTACCCAAAGCTTGACCCATTTTTCCTGTTTCAAAAGCAGCCTCAGATGCATTTAAAAACATTTCTCCTGTTCTAATCGCTATGTAAGGAACTTCGTCAGTTCCACCAGCAGGAAATTCTAATGCAGGATTAGTTCTTTTTTGAACCAATCTTCCTCCTCTATTTCTGTTTCTACCTGGTGCTCTCTGAGGAACAGCATTTCCAGCTCTTCCCTTTACTGTACCTGTGCCTACACTATTGTCATGAAACCATACTTCTCTCCCTTGAAATATTTCTTCAGGTGTGAAAAGAGTAGCTAAATATCGTGGATCTTTTTTATAGATAACTTCTTCTATATCAAACCAAGTTTTATTGTCAAACTTAGCATGATGCTTGTCTCCTGGTGAGCCATCTTGATACTCAAATCTAGCATCAGAAGCTGTATACATATGAAGGTTAGAACCCCATCCTGATTTAAATCCATCAGGCAAACAATAAATAGAGTAACTGTGAGTTTTTCCTAGAGTTAAACTATAAGCTTCAGCAAAAATAATTTCAGAATTTTCATCTACATAGAATAATTTTTCAAATCTATCAACCATATTTGCACCCCCTTTGTATAATGGGTGTTTTCCACCATCAATAACAGCGTTTGCTGCACCAAGTGCTGCAGTATAATAACCATTTGCCGAACCAGCTGGGATTGAGGTTAATCCGTCTGTAGATTGCGGGTGGTATTTTGCTATTCTTGCAGCATATAGTGCCGCTCTACTTTTTAATCCTAAAGCAGCCCATTTAGTAGCCTTTCCATATATAGCAGTTCCAGGTAAATCTGTTGCTGCAGCATCTAAATCAGAAATAATTTGGTCATAAGTTTCTTTCAAAGTATTTCTAGGAATCATAAGCTCTTCACTTGATGAATCGACAGATTTAGGTGTTAGCTCGAGAGGAAGCCCTCCGAACCTTTTTGCCATTTCTAAATACATAAAAGCTCTTAAAAACTTTGCTTCTGCTATTTGTGTTTTTACAATGGCAGGATCAAAAGTTGCATTACTTAAAATCTCAATAACTTCATTACAAGATCTGATGTTTGGATATTGCCATTTAACTAATCTGGAATGACCTCCAGAAGCAGTTGGAATATCATAAGAGGCTTTAACACCATTTTGCCATGGTGCCATTAGCGTATACTCACCTCCAACTACACCATCGGTTAACCTGTCTTGATTAGGATACCCTACACCTTCATTTGGTTCGAAATTTGCATTAGCATAAATTTTTGTTAAAAAAGCTTCCACTAACTTAGGATCTTTTTTTACAGCATCCTCAGCAATCATATCTGTTGGCGAAAGATCTAAATCCGCACAACCAATTGCTAGAAAGAAAATTAATAAGTAAGATAATTTTTTCATTTGTTTAAGTTTATTTGTTATTTGATTCATTTTATATTAAAAGGTTTAAAATCCTATTTTAATTCCAGTTGTAACTGATTTTACATTTGGATAAGCCCTATCAACACCTCCTCCAGCAGTTCCTGCAACTATTTCAGGATCATAACTTCCAGAGTAAACACCAAGATTATCAATTGTTAATAGATTTGATCCAGCTAAATAAAGCTGAACACTTGTCAATCCTAATTGATCAACAAACTTTTTATTAAGGTCATAACTTAGGCTAATAGTTTTAAGTCTTAAGTACATAGCATCCACTCTGTTAAAATCACTAGCAGCCTGATCAATTTGAGGTGCTCCTCCAGTTGTAAATACAGGCGGGAATTTTCTTAATATATCAATATCACCATTAGCATCATAAGTTGATCTATTTTCATAAGCAAAACTCTTAGCAACAGATTGATGACCAGAATGAGACCATGGACCTGAGGAACCTCCAAAAGCAATAGTATAACCTTCAGCTCCTTGCCATAACATATCAAGGTTCCAATTTTTATGTTTGAAGTTCATATTTGTACTGTAGTTCCATTTAGGTAATCCACCTTGACCAATTACCACTTGATCTTTCCAATCTATTAATCCATCTCCATTTTGATCTACTTTAATTAAATTTCCAACAATCATTGTTTGATTACCAGCTCCGTCAATATCTACTGGATGGTTATCAATTTGGCTTTGTGAAGTAAAGAATCCATTTGTTTGATATCCCCATTGACGATCGTCCCAATTTCCAGTAAGTACGTACCTTCTGTTATACTCTGCATTTGCAGCAGCATCATCACCAGTTTCTGGAAGAATATTTTCCTCCCAACTAACAAACTTTCCTCTTGAGTAAGAGACCATAGGACTAATGCTATAAGAAACATTTCCAATTTTACCTCTGTGTTTCAACATTAAATCAAATCCTCTATTATCTCTAGAATTTAGGTTAGTTCTTGGAAGACTTGCTCCAAAGTGAAAAGGAATGTCAGAGTCAGGAAGAGCTAAAATATCTTCTCTTAATCTGTAAAATACATCCAGTTCAAATCCTAATCCTCCATCCCATAAAGTTCCATCAAGTCCAATATTTGCTATTTTCATAGTTTCCCATGTAATTAACGCATTGGCTAGTCCAGCAGAAGATATAATTGGGTATGGATTTCCTCCAAACATATAAAATCCTCCAGAAATATTATAACCAGTTAAATAATCAAAATTTGAAATACCATCATTACCCATTGTACCATAAGACATTCTTAGCTTTAGATTATTCCATGCAGAATTGTCTTTCATGAAAGCTTCTTCAGAAATTCTCCATCCAAAACTAACACTAGGAAAGTAACCCCATCTACCTTCAACAGAATATCTTGCAGTAGCATCTGCTCTCATAGTAGCTTCAATGAAATATGTATCAGCTATATTATAATTAACCCTACCAACATAACTTTGTCTTGCAGATTGGGAAAAAATTTCAGCATTATCTTTCTCTGCAGCTGATGAATAATTTAAATAAGGTGCCTCAAAAGATAATGGATCGGTTCTGGAACCCATAAGGTAGTCTCTTTCAAATGATGTCGACTCAGCTACAAAAGTTGCTTTTAATTCACTGTTATCAAATTCAGTTTCATAATTTAAAGTAAGTCTTGGAAGTAATTCCATATCACGATCAGAATTAACAGAAATAAAATCTCTTAAATGAGTCCCAAAAAATACATAAGGATCTTCCTGTAAAGGATCATAAGTATACATATTATATTTTCTACTGACTTGTTTATTCCACTCAGTTTGAGTTTCCATATTTAAACTTGCAGTAGCAGTCAAACCATTAATAAACGGAACGTTATATGATAAACTAAGTCTAGCTTGTAAGTTATTATCGCGATCCACTCGAGTTCCTGAGAAGTCTTTTCTAGTCATGTAAATTGGAGAATAAGGGGTAGCTGCTCCAGTTTGAGAAGCATATGACTGATCAGGAAAAAGAGGTAAGTGTGTTGGTTTACCAGTTCCTAGTCTATTATACATCTCCGAAATTCCAAAATTCGCTCTATCTAATGTCGTTTGACGGTAACTAAAATCAAATTGAGCACTCAAATTATCGTTAAATTTCGCATCTAAATTAGATCGAACATTGAATCTCTGATGTGTATAGTCAGCATCTCTAAATGCACTTTCGGTATCAGTAAAACCAAGTGAAACGAAGTAACCAATATTCGAACTTCTTCCTCTAGCGCTCAAATTATGTTGTTTTTGAGCATTAGCATCTTTATAAATTGTTCTATACCAATCCACACCATCAAAATCTTCTCCTGTGATTCTGTTAAATACTCTTTTTCTAGTTGTATCATAATCTAAGTATTCTGGCATCTCATTTTCAGCTCCAAGACCATTTTCCTCCATTAACTCAGCAAATTGATGAGCATTAACAGTTTTTGGCATTGTGATTAAAGATTCCCAACTAGTTGTACCGTGATATGTAAATTTAGCACCTTGAGCGTCATCAGATCCTCTTTTACTTGTAATAAGAATAACTCCATTACCAGCTCTTGCTCCATAAACTGAAGCAGAAGCGTCTTTAAGAACGGAAATAGATTGAATATCATTAGGATCCAATTGACCAATGGAAGACTCTACGCCATCCACCAAAACAAGTGCTGAACCAAAATTTCGGATACTTAAATTTGCCCAATTATTTCCAGGCAATCCTCCAATCATTCTGGATGATAAACCAGCTACTTGCCCTACTAAAAGCTGCGTAGTGTTTGCGGCAGGTTTTTGAGTTAAACTTTCAGAGGAGATAGTTCCAATCGATCCCGTTAAAGATTTTTTAGAAGTAGATCCATATCCAGTTACAACAACCTCCTCTAATTGAGCGACATCCTCGTTCATAACAACATTCATAGTTGCTGAAGCACCTAATGTTTGTGTGATGTAACCAATGTAACTAAAAACGAGTTGAGAGTTATCATTTTTTAAAGTAATAGAGAAATTACCATCAAAATCTGAAGTAACTCCATTTACCGTGCCTTGCTCAACGACAGAAACACCTGGAAGTGGAATACCACTAGCTGTCACTGTTCCCGTTATTGTTTGCTGGGCAAAAAGCGACCCAATTCCTAAACTTAAAAAAGATAGGATTGTTAAAAGATTTAATTTTTTCATAAATGTGTTTAGTTTAATTATTGTTTACTCAAATTTAAAGTTAATAAAAAAAAACAAGGTTGGTGTATAAGTCAAAAAAGGGGGGGATATTAACCAAATAAGCCTTTTTAGGAATAAAAAAGAATTACTTTTTACAAAACCAAATAATTAACTAGTTTAAATATTTTGATTAATTGTATCTACTTTAGAGCTTTTGTATTTTGATGGCAGACAACCAAATTGTTGTTTGAAAGAAGTTCTAAAATACTTATAATCATTAAATCCAACTTCATAACAGACATAGGTTAATTTGGTGTCAGTAGTTGAAATTAAATAAGCTGCCTTTTTTAACCTAACTGATCTTATAAAAGCTGTCAAAGACAAACCAGTCAAAGATTTTATTTTTCTATATAACGTTGATTGGCTCATACAGAAATAATCTGTCATTTTATCAATACCAAAATTTGGATTTTGTATATTTTCCTCAACTAGAACAATAGCTTTTTCAATAAAACCTATTTCAACATCATCATTAGAATTTGGGTCAATTACTGGCTCAAACCTTACTTTATTTAATAAATGCTTTCTTGTATTGTTTCTATTATCTAAAAGACTAGTTACTCTTGCCTTTAATATGTTTGCCTTAAAGGGCTTTGTTATGTAATCATCAGCACCAGACTCAAAACCACTAACTTCAAAAAGTGTTGAATTTCTTGCTGTCAAAAGAATGATTGGAATGTGAGAAGTACTTAATTCTTTTTTTAGCTTACTACATAGCTCTATACCATCCATTACTGGCATCATGATATCACTAATAATTAAATCAGGTATTTTTGAAAGTGCTAATTTCAAACCAACCTCTCCATTTTCAGCTTCAATTATTTCATAATTATCACTTAATAAAGAATTTAAATAAGTCCTAATATCTCTATTATCATCAATGACAAGAATGGTTTCCCTTGATTCTGTACTCACATTATTAATGCTATTTGTGTTGTTTTCCAACTGATAAACACTCAGATCCTCAGACTTTTTAAAATTCAAATCAACCTCCCGATAATTATTTGCATCCATGGTGATAGAAAAAATAAACTCAGAGCCATCTCCATAGTCACTTAAAACATTTATAGAACCATGATGTAGTTCAATAATTTTTTTGGAAAGAAAAAGACCGATACCTGTCCCAGGGGTTTGATTTTTTAATTTAGACTTTACCATGTAAAATTCATCAAAAATCTTGTCAACATCTTTTACCGGAATTCCAATTCCCGTATCTCTAACCGAGCAGTTGCAATATCCATTTGCTGATGAAACCATGACTGTAATTTTACCACCAGATGGGGTAAACTTCAAGGCATTTGAAATTAGATTACTGATAACTATTTCAATTTTATTTCTGTCAAAAGGGAGGTTAATTTCATCCTCATTGCAAATAAATTCGTATTCAATATTTTTTGATTTGGCTAGCTCATTAAAAAGAAGAAAAATTTCATAACTGAAATTTTTAAAATTTCCATAAGCAACTTTTATTTTTAATAGCCCCTGATCAGCTTTTCTAAAATCAAGAAGTTCATTTATTAAGTTCAATAGTTTGTTAGCATTTTTTTCAACCATTGTTAATTTATTGGAAACATTCGCTTTCAGATCAGTTGAATTTAAAATTTCTTGTATTGGTGAAATAATTAATGTTAATGGCGTTCTAAACTCATGCGAAATGTTTGTAAAAAACCCGAGTTTAGACTCAGCAAAATCCATTTCACGTTTTTTATCTTTTTCGCTATTTATCAAACTACTTTTTAGTTTTAAACCATTGGAGTAGATTCTAATAATCAAATAAAACAATAAAATAAGGGTTAAAATATAAATCATTAAAGCCGGAAAAGATAAAAAAGGTGATGGTTTTATATTAATTAAAAGCTCAGATGAATTTTCCCAGTTTACATTATCTAAGCTAGATGCTACTATTAATTTATATTTTCCGTCCGAAAATAATGAAGAAGATAAACCTGTAAAATCGATCTCTTTAACATGGCCCAAATTAATCCACTGGTCTTGATAACCAATGAGTTTGTAAGCAAATTTATTTCTTTTATTAAAATCGTTGTTTACAAATCCAACAGAGAAAGATCTTTCTTTATCTGTTAGAGTGATTTCATTTAAATATGATAAATTTTTATTTAGAACTATCCTGTCATTATATTCTTGATTGGGATAAATTTTACTTTGATTAATTTTTAAGTGAGTAAAAATTACTTTTCCATCGTTTTTATCTTTACTAATCTTTTTTAAATCTAGTTCAATTAGATCATTACTAGCTCCAAAATATATTTTATCATCATTGTGTTGAAAAGAAGCCCCTAGATTAAACATTTGAACGTCAATTCCATCCATTCCTCCATATTCAATGAGTCCACCACTTTTTTCATTGTAATTTACAACCTTAATCATTGAGCTGAACCAATAGGAACCTAACTCAGAAGTATTGTTTTCAACTTTAACAATCGAATTAATGAACTCATTGTCAAGCCCATTATTTAAATCGAGAGTTTCAACTAATGAAAGTTTATAGCTATTGTCAATATTCTTTTGATAATCTAATTTAAAAACTCCATTTGCAGTTGCTAACCACATAAACTCATCAATCACAAAGTCATTAATAATTTCAGGTAAATAAAAATTAGAAAAATTTCTATGAGAAATAAGGTTTTTGTTTTTATTAACAAGATAAAGACCATTGTAAGTTCCTATCCAAATATTTCCATATTTGTCTTCTTTAATTTCGGTAATTCGTCTGCTGTTATCGTATAATTTTTCAGGCTTAATTTTTATAAAATTATTTGAAAAAAATTTATTTTCTTCAGCAAAAATTAATCCATTTTGCTGAGTACCTATCCAAATATTGTCCAAGGAATCTATAAAAATAGAGAGAACAGCAAAAGAGGGGAAATTTGATAAACGATTTGAATTTGAACTAGATTCGTAGCCTGGTGATTGGTAACCTGGAATATTTATTTTTTTTAATTTTTTATTGCCACCCAGTGAATAAAGGCCGTTTTGAGTGCCAATTAAAATATTATCCTTGTATTTCCTTAAAACATTTATTTTTTCACCTTTTAATCCATAACTTTTTAGGTTACCATCATTATCTATGCTAAAAAGACCCAAATTAAATGTACCAACATAAAGATCATCTTTATCCTTTAAGACAGATTTTATGTTTTTATGTTGATTTAGCTTAAATGAGGAGGTCAATTCAATTAAGCTTTTGAAAGGCTTTACTGGACTCAATTTAACTACTCCTCCGTTTGCCATGGAAAGCCAAGTTGTATTGTCAGAAGAATGCTCAATATCGTTTATAGTTGAATAATTGATTTTTAATTTTCTACTGTTAGGTTTTACAAGATTAATTTTTTTAAAATTTTCTACTTTATCATCACTTACAAATAAACCAAACCTCCACGTTCCAATCCACAACTTTCCAAAATTATCAAAAGACATGGTTGGGTTAAAAGAAGAGGGAAATTTTTTTATTTTTGAAATGGCTTTTGTCTTAAAATCAAGTTCATTAAGCTGTCCACCTGCTGAAATAAATAACAATCTGTTTCTTTTAATATCCTCAGTTATATCACCAATTTGATAGGTGTCAAATGATTCGACAATATTTTTATCTAAATGAAATACATTTAATTTGTTAGTGGATGAGAACCAAACATTTCCACTTGAATCATTAAAAATAGATTGAACACTTTCTTGTTTATTAAAATGATGGATAATTTTTTGTTCCCCAGGGTTGATTACAAATACACCATTACTAAAGGTTCCAACCCATATTCTTCCATGTTTATCCTCAGATATAGCAAATATTCTAAATGTATTTTTTTCAGAAATTCCAATAATTGAGTTATAGTTTTGGGTTTCGAATGTAACGGGATTAATTGAAGATAATCCGCCACTTTTTGTTCCAATCCAAATTAAATTATTAGAATCTTTGTAAAGAGTTTCGATATTTTCATTTAAAATCCCAGATAAAAACTTTCGTTTTGTCTTAATTACTTCAATTTCAAATTGATTACCATTATAAATAGATATACCATTTTCAGTAGCAATCCATTTAAAATTTGACTGATCACTGATGATTTTTGTAACATAATTACTGCTAAGACCTGAATTAGTAGTCAAATATTCAATTCGATAATCCTGTTCTTGTGAAAATAAAAAGAAAGGAATAAAAATTGGGAGACAATATTTTGAAAAAAACTTGAACATTTAGTTTATTAATTTATCGGACTAATTATAAAAGAATATTGATAATTACCAGGCTGTATTAAATACTTATCTAGCGGTCTTGCTCCCCAACTGTTGTCACCACCCACGCCCATTTGTTTTAAATCGATATTCAAACTTATGAAATTTCTTTTTTCAAGGTCGACTGGTTTTCTTTGTTTTTTAACCATTCTTTTTCTAGCAGACCCCATTTCTCCAACTTTTTTTTCTCTAACCCCGTCATCAAAATCTTCAATTGTATTGTAATGAGCACTAAAAGAAATGTAAGGTTCGCCGTATATTTTAAATCCAAATCCATTATCATTTTTCAGTTCCAACCACTTGGTTTTTGTTCGATACCCATTTTCTTGAGGTCTTGAATATTCAAAACCAAGTTCGCTTACTGATTTATTATAAATACCCATGAAAGCAGAATCTTTTCTGTCGATATAATTCTCGTGGGGTCCCCTACCATACCAAGAAACCATATTATAATTTTCTGGAATTTGAAAATTCATACCAAATCTAGGCATTTCAGCGTCGTTTAAATTTCCATTGTAAGTGAAATTATTTGAAACTTTAATATCACCATCAGGCTTAATTAAAAAAGTAGTAATGTAGGAGGATTGAATATTTTCAAGCTCATATTCTGCCCAAACTTTTATTTGATTATCAATAACCTCATGTTTTAAATTTTTAAGCACTCTATTGTTAGATGCCACTTTCCAAGGATTGGATCTTAGGGGTAAATTATTACCATAATCGTTATCTATTGGTGCCCTCCAAAAATTTAAATAAGGAGCTTGATCAATTAATTGATTTCCATCAAACAAAAAGCTAACCAACTCTCCCTTTGAATTAAATTCTACATTAAGATTATCGTTAAAAACCTTTATCGAATTATTTTTTGACTTAACTTTTAATCGATTCTTTGATTGAACCAATAAGTAATTATTTTTTGATTCGTTAATTACTAATTGTTCTTTTAAAATTAAGTGACCAGAGGGAATTAAATTTTTTCCTTGTTTTAAATGACCATAAATATTTAAGTGAAAATCATCTTCTTTTTTTATGATTTGATCAATTAAAGATTTATTAAAAGGAATATTATAGCTCCTAGATGATTGCGGATTTAGGTCTACTTTTAAATTCCCTTTTTCTTTAACAATACCATTTTGTAACAATTCGTAATTAAAATCAAATTCATTTAAATTGGTGAAAAAATATTGATTTTTAATGTTAACTGAGAAAGAATCAGAATTTTTTTCTAGTGAAAATTTAGTGTCCTGATAAACTTTTTTAATTTCTTCCATAGCGGGATGAAATGTTCTATCAGGATTAACAAGTCCGTTCATGCAGAAATTAGTGTCATTGTGATAATTACTAGGTGAGTAGTCGCCACCATATTTCCAAAACTTTTTTCCCTCACTGTTGAAATCTGCTAATCCTTGATCGACAAAATCCCAAATAAATCCTCCTTGCATTTGTCTCTCATTATGTATCATATTCCACAAATCAGAAATATTTCCATTACTGTTTCCCATGGCATGGGAGTATTCTAACCAAATAAAAGGTCTATCACTAAATTTTCCTAAATATTCCTTTTCTAAATCGTTCATTCTGGCATACATCCAACCTAAAACATCTGTGTGAGGTTTGAGGTCAATTCCCATTTTTCTCTGTTTAAAATGTTCCGAGGTTCTTTCATAAATAGTTAGTCGAGACTTATCATATGATTTGATCCAATCATAGCCCTTAACAAAAACAGGTCCGTCACCTGCTTCATTTCCAAGTGACCACATTATAATTGAAGGATGGTTTTTATCTCTTTCCACCATTCTAACCCACCTATCCATGTGCATTGCGTCAAACTCTGGTTTAAAAGCAGGAGTATCCTCTTTTTTATAGCCAAACCCATGTGACTCAACATTAGCCTCATCAATAACATAAATCCCATACTTATTACACAGTTCGTACCAGTAAGGATCGTTAGGATAATGAGAGGTTCTTACTGCATTAATATTATTTTGTTTCATTATTTCAATGTCTTTCAACATCGACTCCTTTGAAACAACGTGTCCAGTAAATTCATCATGCTCATGTCTGTTAACCCCTTTAAAAAGAACGGGTTGGTTATTAACCAGAACTTGACCAGACTTTAATTCAATTTTTCTAAAACCAACCTGCTGACCTATTGAATGTGTTTCATTGCCATCTTGAATAACACTAATTGTCAAATAATATAAATTAGGTTGTTCCGCGCTCCAAAGTAAAGGATTAATAACTTCATCATTTAAACGAACTTTCTTCGATGAAAGCGATGGAATTTTAAACTTATTGTTTGTAGTATTAATCAATTCATTATTGTGATCATATAATTTAGACTTGATAGAAAAATTAGAATCGGAAGAATCATAGTTTGTAACATCTAAATCAACAACTAAATTAGATTTGTTTAAATTACTATTTAAATTAGTTTTTATAAAAAAATCTCTGACAGCTACTTTGGGTTGTGCATATAAAAAAACATCCCTTTCAATTCCACTTAATCTCCAAAAATCCTGATCCTCTAAATACGTACCATCAGACCATCTAATCACCTGCAATACAATTGAATTGTTTTCTTTGTTTAAGTATTTGGTAATATTAAATTCCGCAGGTGTTTTACTACCCTCCGAATAACCAACCTTAGTTCCATTAATCCATATATAGAAAGCTGAGTTTACCGCACCAAAGTGAATAAAAACCTCTTTATCTACCCAATCTTTTTTCACCCTAAACTCTCTGTGATATAATCCTATTGGGTTGTAGTCCTTAGGCATATAAGGCGGATTAATTTCGTAGGGATAAACAATATTTGTATATAAAGGGAAATCATCGCTATGAAACTGCCAATTAGAGGGAACTGGTATCTTATCCCATTTTTTAATTATGTTTTTGTTTGAATGAAAATTTTTAGGAACTAAATCTATATTGTTATAAAGTTTAAAATCCCACTCTCCATTTAAAGAAGAATAAAGAGGATTTTTATTTAGATCGTTTTCAAGTAAAAGTTTTTCAGAGCTGAAAGGATAAAAGGTTGCATGAGGATTTTCAGTGTTTAAAGAAAATACCGATAAATCTTCCCACTCACGATTCTGTCCATTTAGAAACGTTACAGACAAAATTAATAACAAAACAAATGATTTGATTTTTTTCATAGTATACAATAAGGCATTAAACATACATAAAAAAATAATTTATTGTACATTGATTACTAAAAATGAATCATACAACATCTTTATTGACTGAAAAGGATTAAATTATAATTTAATATTAGCTAATTTTAATTGAAACACCATAAATATGAAAACTACTAATTTCTTTATT
>CALKEO010000061.1 GCA_938088195.1 uncultured Flavobacteriaceae bacterium
ACTTGATAGGATAAAAAGATAAATTATGAAAAAAATACTATTAATTCTTATACTGAATATTCCTTTTTTAAATAATATTGCACAAGATCAAAACCCTTATTTAATTAGGATGCATGTTATTGAAATTGAGGGAAATACCAATGCTTTTATTCAAGCTAACAAAAACTATTATAAACCACTAGCTGTACAGGCCGTTAAAGACGGTAAGTGGGCTGGTTGGGCAATGTTTAGATCGTTTTCTAAATCAAATGTTTTTGTGTTTTTTCACCACTACAGTAGTCCAGAACAATACGCAAAAGGTGGAAGCATATGGGGCTCTGATATTGCAAAAAAACTAGGACTTGAAGCTCCTGATACTAGTAAATGGACTTGGAAATCATCAAGTGACAATGAACTTTGGCAGGTAAATGGAAGTATTCTTGATTTAGAACCATCTAATTATATGGTTTTTAATAAGTTTAAATTTTCATATCCTGACAAACAAAAATTTATTGATAATAATAGAGCATGGGGAGAACTAGTTGTAAAACCTCAACTTGAAGATGTAAAAGGTTCCAACTGGGCTGTTGCAACCCTAATCACATCAGCTTCATACATCGATCAAGAATCAACTAAATTTAACGGGATATCCTTTGATGGGTTCGATTCTATTGAACAAATTTTACACCAAAGGTCTTATAAAGAAAATGGAGGAATGGCTGTAAATCCTAATTTTCAAAATTTTCAAAAATATGTCTCCGAAAACGAATTAAGTGGTTTTAATACCGCAGTGTCAAGCTCAATTTATGAAGCCATAGATTCTTCATGGGATTAACTAATTATAAACAAAAAATTATGAAATATATATACACACTATTATTAATACTTTCGATTTCTATTTCTTACTCGCAATTAGATGAAGGTCAAAAAATTAATTTTGATTTTATTAAAGTAGAAAAAGAAAATATTGAAGAATATGAAGCTTTTATGACTGATTATGTAGGGAAAGTTGCTGAAACTGCAGTTAAAAATGGAAAATTAGAAAACTGGATATTTAGAAGAGTAAATCAAAACTCAAGATACAATGCTGGTTTTACTCACATGGTTTTATGGATTAATATCGATCAGTCTATATCATGGTCCGATATCTGGACTGAAACTTATCCAAATTTAAGTGAAGAAAGTCGTAGCTGGATTTGGTCAAAAGGAAATATTTTATTTGATAAGTTATATACCGCGTACACAACATATGTAACTGGATTTAGTCATGCTGAAGAAGGAGTGGTTAACTATATAGCTACTTACAATTTAATAAAAGCAGAAAGTGGAAAACTAAGTGATTATATAGAGTTTGAAAAAAACATGAATGGTACTTTAGAAAAACACGCTCCGAAACTAAAAGGTTGGCATGCTCTAACCAGAAATGGTTCTGTAGCTAGGGCCCAAGGTGCTTGGGATTTTATGACTATTGATAATTTTGCAAATATTCAAGATGCAAATGAATTATGGTGGACAGATATTCCAGAAAAAATAAGACAAAATAATTCTAAAAAATATGGAAGCGCCTCTGATTTGAGAACTATTAGACACAGAGTTATAACTAGATTAATTTATGATGCTAAAAACGGAAAATACCAAAATTAAAACATGAAAAAAATAATATTATTATTTATTGTCGCGACTTTTTTAAGTTGTGAAACAAAAACTGTTGAAGTTAATAAATTAGGAGGAATGACATACTTCGGAGAAAATACAGGTAAAAAGTTCGAAATTGGTTCTGAAGAATCATTAAAAATTGCTGTTAGTCTAGTTAATGCCTATGCTGAGGGAGATTTTGATTTAATGAACGAAATGACCACTGATACCGTATTCTATTTTGAACCTTCATTTGGAAAACCCATTCCTGTTGTAAACCCTGCCAATGATTTTTTAAGTCAAATTCAATCTCCATATGACTCTATAACAAGAAGAATTTGGAACGCTATTCCGCTTAAAAGAGCTGGTTCAGATTACGAAACAGTAACTGTTTCTTTTATAGAAAATAGATATAAAAAAGGGGAAGTCGAAAAATTAAGAATTGTCGATAGAATTTTTATTAGGGATTCCAAAGTTTTCAGAGTAAACCAGTGGAATGGGACTGTTGATTAAATTAAAATTATTACTATGAAAAAATTATTATTTATTTGCTTAGCTTTTATAAGCTCTTGTGAAGTGAAGACTATTGAAGTACCTGTTAAAGGAGGAGAAATTGCTATTGGGCCAAATACTGGAAGTAAATTTTATATTGTATCTGATGATAATGTAGAGCTAACTAAAACTTTAATAAATGCATATAACAATATGGATATAGATGGGATGTATGAAGTTTTACCAGATACCGTTATGTGGTTTGCTCCAAAACTAAAAGATCCAATACCTGCTGATAGAAAATTTATGAAAGAATATTTTTCTCAGTACGATTCAATTAGTCAGGTAGTTCAAGGCTATATCCCTCATCAGTGGGAAGGACAAGAAAACACAGTTGTTTCTGTTGCATCTAGAGAAATTAAATATAAAAAAGATGGAACAATTGAAGATGAAAGACTTTTCGAAAGATTTTTTATAAAAGATAATAAAATCTTCAGAGTGATGGCTTGGTCTGCAGAATGGAACACAGATTAATATTTTTATTGATAATTAATTGGATTGTCAATAAATCTTAAAAAAGGTGTCTATTAGCTTTAACCAATAAACACCCTTGAAATAAAAAATTGAAAAGATTATTATATAAACTGGTTTGTTTATTTAAATAAATACTTAGTACAAACAAAATTTTGTCAAATCAATAAACAACAACTAATTCATTAACAAATGATTATGGTTTTTTATTTAATAATCCCCACCTGATTGACTGCTTTGAACGGTCGTATTCCAGTCTTGATATACACTCATTAACCTATTCAATAGAGCAGGCTCAACCTTTGATAAATCTTTTGATTCAGTAGGGTCGTTCAACAAATTAAAAAGTTGTATCGAACCCTCAGAAACTCCGTACATTTTGTATTGATTATCAATTAGGGCGTATTGTTTACCAAATTGGAAAACTAACGGTTTTGATCTTTTTTGTTTTTTACCTTGCCAATAAGGGATAAGATTTTCACCGTCATAATAACGCTGGTATTTATTCAGATCAATACCTAAAACATGAGCAATGGTCGGGAAGTAATCGGAGGTAAAACAAGGAGTATCAATTTGAGTTCCCGCTTTAATTTTTCCTGGCCATAACGCTATACCTGGTACCCTTATACCCCCTTCATACAAACTCCTTTTTCTTCCTCTCAAACCTTTGGTGATCCCCTGAGCTCTACCATAGGGAATATTTTGATCTCTTACTTGAACTGAAGTTTCCGGGCCATTATCGGAGGTGTAAAAAACCATGGTGTTATCAGCAACTCCAAGACTTTTGAGTTTATTAGTTAGTCGGCCTACTTGTTCGTCCATTGCCGAAATAACTCCATAGTAATGTTGTTGACCCTCACTGTGTTGGACGTAGAGAGATTTGTATTTCTCTCCAGCCAAAACAGGTAAATGGGGAGTGTGAAACCAAATAACAGAAAAAAAAGTTTGATCTTTAGCAACCGACTCTTCAATAAAAGGGATTACCCGATCCATAATAATACGTGAATCGTCGCCCCGTAGATTTTCGGTCGCCTGTAGACCAGGTCCTTTCCAATAGTAAGTACCAAAGTGTTGACCCTCCTTTAAAGATGCTTTGACGTCTTCCGCATTTTGGGAAGGGGTAATCATGGGATCCCAGGTCGGTACTTTGGACTCAGTCACAAAACCAACATCAAAACCATGATCCCAAGGTGGGGCATAATGGATATCGTTCTCTTTTCTACCACCGCGGTTGGCATCCAATACATCTCGAGTGAGAGTACCTAAATGCCATTTACCAAAATGCCCTGTTCTGTAGCCTTTTTCTTTAACCATTTCTGCCAAAGTAATCTCTTGGTCCTTGAGATGTCCACAGTTAGCATTACAAATATCCATCCGCGCAGGATGCCTTCCAGTCATAACACTAGCACGAGTCGGAGAACAAACCGATCCCGCCGAGTAAAAATGTGAAAAGACAGCCCCATTCTTTGCCATGGCATCTAAGTGGGGGGTTTTAAGATGAGGATGACCATTATAGCCTACATCGCCCCATCCTTGATCATCTGCCATAATCAAAATGATATTGGGATTTTTAGATTCTGGGGATTGACAGGACACTAAAATAGAAACTAGCAGGAAGGTCAAAAATGGTTTCATAATCTTTGAGATATTTTTATTTTATTTAAAAGCTTTTTTAATTTCATCATTTATCCTGAGAGGTCTATTTGTTTTAGTACTGAGTAAACACCATATGGTTTTTGATGTAACAAGTAATTTATTGTTATTCTTATTATAAACTTCTACTATTCTACTAGATTTTACTCCTTCTGTATTTTCAATGTATGTTTTGAGTCTAATTTTATCATTTAAAAATGCAGGACTTAGATATTTTATTTGATGTTCTAATAAAACCCAATAATAGTTTTTAAAAACCTCAATAGAAACAAGACTTTTCCAATGGTTTTTAGCAATTTCTTGTACCCATTTAATATAGACTACATTGTTCACGTGATTTAGGTCATCTAAATCATTTTTAGAGACAGTTATTTCTTTTTCTAAAGTCTTCATGAAAACATAATTTGAAATCTTATTGTTAAATGATTGTTAGTGACTATTAATTTTTAATAGTAGTATTATTTTTCATTCCATAAAATGCAATAAAAACAAAACATATAAGTGGAAGAATAAATGAAAAATTCATTTCAGACATTCCTAAAATACTTACATCATCTACACTATAACCTCCAATATCTATGATCATTCCTTGAAGTTTTGGCATCAATGCACCACCCACAATTGCCATTACTAAACCAGCAGAACCAATTTTACTTTCTTCCTCACTTAAATTTCCAAGTGCTATGCCATATATAGTTGGAAACATTAGAGACATAAATAAAGAAACAGCAACCAAAGAGTAAAGACCCAAATAATTATCAATAAACATAACACCAATGGATGAAATAATCGCAAATAAAGAAAAGATCATTAAAAGCTTTCCTGGATTAAAAAAACGAAATAAAAAAGTTGCTAGTGCTCTACCGAATACAAATAAAATAAATGCTACCATTTGGTAATATCCTGCAGTTACACTATCAATTCCTATTCCCTCTGCATATTGATAAATATAAGTCCAACACATAATTTGAGCACCTACATAAAAAACTTGAGCTATAACACCTTGACTGTAACGACTATTCTTAGCTAACTTCTTAAAAATAACGCCAATATTTTTATTTGAAGACGTATCACTAGAATCTGGCATTTTACTAAAAACAAATAATATAAAAACTCCGATAATTACTAACCCTAAAATGACATAAGGATCACGAATTACCATTAAGTCTGCTGTTTTAATAAGTGTTTTAGAGGCCTCGTCTAAAGCGCTGTAATCAGAAATATCATCCGATTGAAGTTTTTTCATAACGTACTGTTGAGCTACGAAAAGACCTAAAATTAATCCAAATGGATTAAATGCTTGAGCTAAATTAAGTCTTTGGGTGGCAGTTTCTTTTGGTCCCATAGCAAGTGCATAAGGGTTAGCGGCAGTTTCTAAAAAAGCCAGTCCAAAAGTTAAAATATATAGGCCAATACAAAAAAACCAAAACTCCTCAGACATGGCAGCAGGATAAAATAATAACGCTCCAGTTGCATATAACCCTAAACCTATCAAAATACCAACTTTATATGAATATTTTCGCATGAACAAAGCCGCAGGAAGCGCCATACAAAAATAACCTCCATAAAAAGCCATTTGTACCCAAGCTGCCTGAGAATTAGATAGCTCTAATACTTTTTTAAATGCTTGAACCATAGGGTCTGTTACTGCATTTGCAAATCCCCAAAGAGCAAAAAGTGAAGTGAGTAAAATAAAAGGAATAATTAATTTTTTTGGAACTACAGGAATTGTTTTTGATGTATTCATTTTCATTGTATCAAATTTTATTTAACAACTAGTTTTTTGGTTAAGTCGTTAATTTTTGCACAACTTAATTGCTCCATAACCTGAGTTAATTGCTTTTTTAACATAGCTATGGTGTGATCACCTCCTTTATTTCCTAAAGCAGAAACTCCATACATAAAGGTGCGGCCCATAAAACTAAAATCAGCACCACTTGCCATAACTCGCGCTACATCGGCGCCTCCTCTAATTCCACTATCCATCATAATAGTAATTTTATCTTTGTAAAGTGGGCTAATGGTTTTTAATGAATCAATTGTCGCTTGACCAACATCAACTTGTCTTCCTCCATGATTGGATATTATGACACCATCTAATCCTAATTTACAAGCCATTTCAACATCATGAATTGATTCTGCTCCTTTAATTACAAGTTTACCCTTCCAAAGATCTCTAATTTTTTTTATTTTTTCTTCATTCAAACGACCTGAAAAAGTAACGTCCATAAATTTTGCTAATTCATTTAAGTTTAAATTTTTTGGCATGTATGGTTTTAATATCTCAAAACCTGGTTGTCCGTTTATTAAAGTTTTTAATGACCAATGAGGTCTTTTCATAGCATTTATAATGTTTTTGAGTGTCATTTTTGGAGGCATTGACAATCCATTACGAATATCTCTTGGACGATAACCAAATGATGGTACATCAGCCAAAATAATAAGTACAGGGCAACCTGCCGATTCGGCACGTTTTAAAATATCTTTGGTAACACTTTGTTCCGCTGGGTGATATAGCTGAAACCAAGTATTACCATCTGTAATTTGAGCAATTTTTTCAATACTTGCAGTGGTTACAGTACTTAAAACAAATGGAATATTATGTTCAAAAGCTGCTTTAGCTAATATTTCGGGGGATTTAGGCCACATTAAGCCTTGCAAACCTACAGGGGAGATACCAAATGGAGCATCATAAACATGTCCAAAAAGTTCAGTTTTTAAGCTTGGAGGTTGATAATCAACTAAATATTTAGGTTTTAGTTCAATATCTCTAATTCTAAGTGTATTCTTTTTTAAATTAACGTCATCATTGCATCCACCATCTAAATACTCGAAAGCAAATTTTGGAATCTTACTTTTTGCTCGTTCTCTTAAATCAGGAACTGAGGGGTATTTATAATTTATTTCTGAGTTCATTTCTATTAATTGTTTAGATTATATATTCTTTCCATAAGTACCCATTTTGTACCTTTTTTGGTATTAGGTAATCCTTTTTGAAACGTCCACATCAATTTCTCCCACTGTTGAACTTTAATGTTTTTTGCATCTAATTTTTCTTTTTTTTCAAAAGAAAAAGAATCATCAGCTTCAATAATCATAAAAAGTCTATTTCCAGTTAAATATATTTCTGCTTCTTTTATTCCACAGTCCTTAATACTTTTGTTTATCTCAGGCCATACATTTTGATGATAGGTTTTGTAGCTATCAATTATTTTTGGATCATCTTTAAGATCTAAAGCCAAGCAATATTTTTTAAGTCTAGTTTCAGACATTTTATTTCAACTCTTTATTAATTGCTCTGTCTAGGTGAGTATACCCGCCGTCAACATAAATTAACTGACCTGTTGTATGACTCGATTTTTCTGAAAGTAAAAAAACTACAGTGTTAGCAATTTCATCTATTGTTGTCATGCGGTTTTCCAAAGGAATTTTTTCTGTAATTGATGACAGTTTTTCTTTTGGGTTTTCAAAGTTTTGTATCCATTTATTATATAGCGGAGTAAAACATTCAGCTACAACTACACAGTTAACTCTAATACTGTAGGGTAATAATTCTAAAGCCCATTCTCTTGTTAAAGCATTTCGTCCTCCGTTAGCTGCAGCGTATCCTGATGTTCCACCTTGTCCTGTAACTGAAGTTTTAGAACCAATGTTTACTATCGCTCCTTTATTTTTCTTTAGTTCTGGAAGAACTAATTGTGTCATAGTGTAGTAGTGTGCAAGATTACGTTTAATAGATTCCATGAAATCCTGGAAACTTCCATTCTCCAAACCTACTCCGTCATTAACACCCGCATTATTGACAAGTCCATCAATTCTACCATATTGTTTAATTACATGACTTACAGCTTTTTTACATGCTTCAGGTTTTGTTAGTTCAGCAAGCGCATAACCTGCTTTAAATCCATTTTTTTCTATTTTTTTTATAGCGCTTAAAACATCATCTTTATTTCTTCCAATAATCACAGGAAAAGCCCCTTCTTCAGCTAACAGGTTGACTATACCCCCACCAATGCCTTTTGATCCTCCTGTCACAATAATTATTTTATCTTTTAAATTTAAATTCATATTACAGGTTGTAAATTTTTATTGCATTTAGACCAAAAATTTGAGCTTTTGTTTCAATTGAATGATTATCAAGATAATCAAAAATTAAATCAAATACTTTTTTATAGTTTGCTGCCAGCAAACAAACGGGCCAATCTGAGCCAAATAGAATTCTTTTGGGACCAAAAGTTTCAAAAATTAAATCAATGTAAGGTTTAAAATCATTATCATTGAAAATATAGTTATTAGTTTCTGTAACTAAACCAGAAAGTTTACAAGAAACGTTTTGATTTTTAGAAAGTTCAATAATATTTGATTTCCATAGCTCATCCATTGATTTAGTAATACGAGGCTTAGCTATGTGATCCAAAATAAATTGTTGATTTGGAAATTTTTTGACAAGTGCGATTGCAGCATTTAGTTGACTTGGAAAAACAAGAATGTCATAGGTAAGATTATAATTAGCCAGTTTACTTATTCCATTTTGCACATCATCACGAAGTAAATAATCGTCTTTTTCTGCTTGAACGATATGTCTTAACCCTTTAAAAAAAGGGTTTTTAATATAGTAATCGAGACGACTCACTAAATTTTCTGAAGTCAAATCAAGCCATCCAACGACTCCTTTAATAAATTTATTCTTCTGGGCACAACTTAATAAAAAATCAGTCTCATTTTCAGATTGATCTGCTTGAACAGCAATACAACCATCTATTGCATTTTTTTCAAGTAAAGGCTTTAAATCCTTTGGAAGAAAATCTCTTCTAATTACCTTCATTGAGGCATCTATCCAAGCATCTTTAATTGGATCATAGTTCCAAAAATGTTGGTGACTATCTATAATCATTTATAGGCCTTACATATTTGTTTTGAGACACCTAAACCATCAATACCTAGTTCTATAACATCACCATCCTTTAAATAACGAGGAGGATTTAATCCTAAACCAACTCCAAAAGGAGTTCCAGTAGAAATAATATCGCCAGGTAATAAAGTCATAAATTGACTTATGTAGCTAACAACTTGTTGAATATTGAATATGAAATCGGAGGTATTGCTGTTTTGCATTTCCTCTCCATTTAATTTTAACCAAAGATTTAAATTATTTGGATCTCCAATTTCATCGGGAGTTGTAATAAAAGGCCCAATTGGTGCGAAAGTATCACAGCTTTTTCCTTTAACCCATTGCCCGGAACGTTCCAATTGATAAGAGCGTTCACTTACATCGTTGTGTAGAACATAGCCTGCAATGTGACTTAAAGCGTCTTTTTCACTTACATAAGATGCTTTATTTCCAATGACTACAGCTAACTCAACTTCCCAGTCTGATTTCTCGCTTCCCTTAGGGATAGTAATTGAATCATAGGGTCCAATGATAGCAGAACTTGCTTTAAAAAAAAGAACTGGTTCTTCAGGAACATCCATACCACTTTCCTTTGCATGCTTGGCATAATTTAAACCAACACATACAATTTTAGAGGGACGAAATAATGGAGAACCTAATCTATTATCATTATCAATTACTGGGCAGGAATCATAATTTTTTTCTAACCATTTATTTAATTTTTCTATTCCTTGATTACCAAAAAATTGTTCATCATAATCATTTACAAATTTTGACACGTCTATTTTTGTTCCATCTGGTAATATTACACCAGGCTTTTCTTTGTTAATCTCTCCAAATCTAATAAGCTTCATAATTTATTATTTTGAGTTAAGTGTGACATAGCCTCCATCAATTCCATAATTAGAACCTGTGATAAAACTTGCTTCATCAGCACATAAAAACAAGGCCAAATCAGCTATTTCTTGAGGATTACCCATACGACCAATAGGTTGCGTTTTGGAAAGCTTTTCAAACATTTCTTTTTCTTTTCCAGGATAATTTTTTTTAATAAAACCATCTACAAAGGGTGTGTGTACACGTGCAGGAGAAATGCAATTACAACGTATCTTATCTTTAATATAATCCTGTGCAATCGAGTAAGTCATTGTTAGCACTGCTCCTTTGCTCATTGAATAAGCAAATCGATCGGAAATACCAACAGATGAAGCAATTGATGCAATATTTAAAATTACTCCTCCACCTTGGTTTTTCATTAAAGGAATACACGCTTTAGAACAATTATAGACGCCTTTTATATTGATATTGTACAATCTATCTAGATCTTTTTCTTCACAATTTTCAATATTCCCAACATGTGCCACACCAGCATTGTTAACTAAAATATCAATGGATGATTTACTGCTAATTTTACTTACTGAGTCCGTGACATTTTGATAATTAGAAACATCACATTGGTAAGCAAAAATTTTATAGCCTTCTTTTGAACTATCTTCAACCAAACCATTTGCATCCTTTTGATTAAAATCCAATACATGAACCTCAGCACCTTGTTTTGCAAAGGTGATAGCTATTGATTTACCAATACCACTTGCACCACCTGTTATTAAAACTCTTTTATTTTTTAACGAAAATTTAGTTTCCATTTTTTTATTTTTTTATAACGATAATCCTCTTTTCCAAGGTATAAAATCATCCTGTCCCAACCTACGGGCATTTACCTGATCGATTCCACTGGCTACACTTATTATGTAAGATAAAAGTTTTTCTCCACATGAATCGATTGTTTCAACTCCATTAATAATCTCGCCTGTATTAAAATCAATGATATCACCCATTTTATCATACAATGATGAGTTAGTAGATACTTTGATAACAGGAACAGCGGGATTTCCAGTTGGAGTACCAAGTCCAGTGGTAAATAAAATAATATTAGCACCTGATCCAGCTAAACCAGTTGTTGACTCGACATCATTGCCTGGAGTGCACAATAAGTTTAATCCTGGTAAAACTAACTGTTCCGTGTAATCCAATACATCAACAACGGGTGATGTTCCTCCTTTTTTTGCTGCTCCTGCTGATTTAATAGCATCGGTTATAAGTCCATCTTTAATATTTCCTGGTGAGGGATTCGCATAAAAACCTGCGCCAAGTGCTGTTGCTTTTTTATTATAGGTCCTCATAATTTGAGCAAACTTATTTGCCTTTTCCACATCCACACATCTATTTATAAGTTCTTGTTCAACGCCGTTGAGTTCTGGAAACTCAGAAAGAATAGCAGACCCTCCAAGACCGACTATTAAGTCTGATACGTATCCCAATGTTGGGTTTGCCGATATTCCTGAGAAACCATCTGACCCACCACACTCTAAACCAATAGTTAACTTACTTAGGGGAGATGGTGTTCTTGAAATTTTATTAGCCTCAATAAGACCAATAAATGTTTTTTTAATTGCCTCTGCGATATATTGATTTTCAGAGCTACTTTGTTGTTGTTCTAAAAAGAATACCGGTTTACTTGATTCAGGTGCAATTCGCTTTAAAGATCTTTGTAAAAGACTAATTTGAGCATGTTGACAACCTAAACTAAGTATAGTTGCTCCAGCAATATTAGGATTATTAATATAACCAGCCAATAAATTACATAGAGTTTTTGAGTCATCATTAGATCCGCCGCACCCTCCTTCATGAGTTAAAAAATAAATTCCGTCTACATTGGGAAAAAGCGGGTTCTTTTTCTTTTTATAATTCGCAATTACTTCAACGTTTAATAGTTCATCTTCACTGGCACCAGATTTGAATTTTTCAACAAGCTCTTTTAAATCAAATATTTGTTTACTTAAATTTTGATAGCCTAGTTCCTCTAGCATAGTATTTTTAAGTACTTCAATATTTCTATTTTGACAAAAAACTAGTGGAATAACAAGCCAATTATTTTCAGTTCCAACACTGCCATTCTCCCTTTTATATCCTAAAAATGTTTTGTTTGAAAATGAATCCAAATTTGGAGGTATCCATTTGGACTGAACGGATGAAGTTGGAACAGAATATTCTTCAGTTTCGTGTACAATATTTTGAGTTGTAATGGGTTCACTTTTGAAAATTTGTTTTTTAGCTATACCTACAATCACACCATACATGTAAACCTTATCTCCAATTTTTAAATCATCAATACTAAATTTGTGTTTAGCTTTTATGTTATATATTAATTTTAGAGGCTTGTTATTAATTAAGATTGTTTCTCCTTTTTTTAAATCAACCAAAGCAACGATGACATTATCACTTGGATGTATTTTTAAAGTTTTAGGTTTTAATTCCATCTTAAATATTAACCAATATTTTTAATAAATTTATTTATAAAAACTACTTGACTCTGGTTTATTACAAGCCTTGTTCAACAATAATATTTTTTTCATTTCTTTCAAGTAACAAATCATCTTTAACAACTAGATTTTTTTCATGTTCTCCCTTAATTTCAATTATTTTTTTTAAAACTTCAGGATATTCATTTGCAATATTAAACTTTTCAGAGGGGTCTATATTCAAATTATAAAGTAAAGGTTTATCTAAAACTATTTTTTTTGAACTTCCATCTAAGAGTATCATTGAGTTATTAAAAAGTAAATCACTTTCTGAGTTAAAATCTTTAATAACCAATTTTGGATAATTATAAGATCCAGATAATATGAAATGAGCTTTAAAATCTCCATGTCTTATGGCATGAATTTCTCTTTGCCTATAATAAATAAGTTTTTCTCTTTTAGATTTCTCTTTTAAATACAATGTATTTTTTAAACTGATTCCATCCAAAATTCTGTCATCAATTTTTTTAGAGTTTGAAATTTCAAGAAACGTAGGTAGAATATCCATTGTAGAACCTAAGTCATTTACAACTCCCGGCTTTATATCAGCTCCCCAAAATATTCCAGGTACTCTATGACCGCCTTCCCAAGTAGTACCTTTACCCTCTCTTAAAAGTCCTGAGCTTCCGCCATGAGTTTTAAATGGAAGCCAAGGCCCATTATCAGATGTAAAAACTATAATAGTATTTTTATCAATATTATTCTTTTTGAGTTCTTCAATTATTAATCCCACACCATGATCGATCTCCTCTATCACATCTCCAT
Source organism: uncultured Flavobacteriaceae bacterium (assembly GCA_938088195.1). Lineage (GTDB taxonomy): Bacteria > Bacteroidota > Bacteroidia > Flavobacteriales > Flavobacteriaceae > MAG-121220-bin8. Next base: position 13,309 of record CALKEO010000061.1, read on the forward strand.
AGAGACCAGCTTTACTTGTTCCCAGAAATTCTTTAGACGCAAAAAGAGGAATATGAGGTAAACTATGAGCTAAATAGAGAAAAAAATTATTTTGTACATTTTTTTTAATGAACTCAACAGCTTTTTCAGAATACCTCTTTGTAATTGTGTTTTGGTCAGCAGGTCTTTCTATAACTTCATTTCCTTCAATAAGGGGAACATTATAATTCATTGTATTGGGAACCCAGTTGGGATCATCCATGAAACTCATATAATTTTCAGTTCCTTTCACTTTTTCCATGTCATTTGAATAGGGAATACCATAATAATAATCAAATCCATGTTGAAGAGGTAGGTATTTTTTTTTGTGACCTAAATGCCATTTTCCAACAGCAGCTGTTACATAACCTTTATCTTTTAGTCTTTCAGCAATTGTTATTTCAGAACTTGGTAAACCATACTCGGAATCTTGAAACAAAACTCTGTATTTACTTCCAATCATTCCATTTCTTATTGGTAATCTCCCTGTTAATAAGGCCGCTCGACTTGGTGTACAAACAGATGAAGCAGAATAGAACTGTGTCCATTTTTGCCCCTCACTAGCCATCATATCTAAATTAGGAGTACTGATAGTTGGATGGCCATATGACCCTAAATCTCCATAACCCATATCATCAACAAAGATTACAATAAAATTTGTTTGAGAAATACTCTTATGAGTATTAAAAAGAAAAAGGCATAAAAAAGCAATACAGATGTTTTTCATATCATAAATATAATTTTAATTATGGTCTTTCAATAAGACTTATAAGTCAATTGTAATTAGAAATAGATCTCTTGAGCCAATCTAAATGTATTAGCATGGGCTTCTACTATTTCTTCAATATCAGTGGAATAGCCACCACCCATACTAACTTGAAGAGGAATATTATTTGTTTTACATGCATTTAAAATATAACTATCTCTTTGATTGCATCCTTTTATTGTCATGGATAGTCTGCCTAGTTTGTCATTTTTTAAGATATCTACTCCAGCTAAATAAAAAATAAAATCAGGCATAAAATCATTGATTACTTTTGGAACAGTATCCTTAAGTTTCGCTAAATAAAAGTCGTCAGCTGTATGGTCTTCAAAACCAAAATCTAAATCACTCTTTTCTTTACGAAATGGATAATTTTTCTCTCCATGAAATGACAAGGTAAACACACTAGGGTTGTCTTTAAATATCGATGCCGTTCCATTACCTTGATGAACGTCTAAATCAATGATTAAAATTTTACTAGCCAGTTTATTATTTAATAAATAATTTGCTGCTATCGCCTGGTCGTTCAACATACAAAACGCCTCTGCTCTATCATAAAAAGCATGATGAGTCCCCCCAGCTATATTCATTGATATGCCATTTTTTATAGCAAAATTGGAACACTCAATTGTACCTTGGGAAATTTTTTTTTCTCTTACAATTAACTCTTCACTCATTGGAAATCCAATGGGTCTAATCTCTTTTTTTGTAAGTGATAAGGAGATTAATCTTTCAAAATAATATTTTTGGTGGGTGGATAAAACATCGTGATTACTTAACTCTCCTGGGATAAAAAAATTATTTTTATTACAAGTACCCTCTTCAATTAACCTTTGGGGGATTAAATCATATTTATCCATAGGAAACCTATGATTCTTCTCTAAGGAGTGTTTGTATATTTTATCAAAGGCAATTTTTAACATAAATAAAAATCATTTGATATGTAAAATAATTTTGAGGTTTAAAAAGTTTAAAGTGAATCGACAGCGTAAAGTTTCCAACTTCCGTTTACATTTTTATAAAAATAAACTCCCTTACCTGTATAAATTTTATTGTAATTACCGTCGTACCTACTATAAGTTGCCTTAACTAGACAAATGTTTTGAGATAATTGATAGAATTCATGGTTTTCTAAAAGTGAATACTTGTAACCCTCTTGCATATTTACTTCCCTTATAAGCTTGTAGCGATCTATTAACTCATCTTTATAATTGAAAGTAGTTGGAGTTGAAGAAATACCAAAAGTAGCTGGAAAGGTAAAAAAAGATGCTACTTTGTTGTAATCTTTATATTCAAATGCTTTGCTGTAATTTTTCCAAAGATTAATAACTAATTTTTCAGTATCGCTGTCAGAAGTTTCAACTGATTTTTTATTAAAATCTATATTTCCAACAATTTTTTCAGCTTGTTTCAATAAGTTTTGTAAACCGTTATTATTTCTTGTTTCGTTTTGAGAAAAGGAAACTAAGGGAACAAACAATACTAACAAAAGAAATTTTTTCATCTGATAAATATAGTTACTAAATTAAAAGCATATCAAAATAAAATTATTTAATTTGCACTTCTTTCATACACAAACCCACCGTTTTTTCCCTCTGTCCAAGAAGTAAACTTGACACTTAAATAAACATCATGATCTTCTAAATACATGACCAAATCTTTACCTACAACATCTTTTGGTTTTCCAACGGCCGCTCTAAACTTTTTGAAAGTCAAAGATTCTCTTTGGTCTATGGTTCCAACAGCCCATGTGGTACCCAATGGACTATTTGTTTTATCAGCAGAACTTTCTTTTGATATATTATATATTTGACCTCCGTTATTACCTCTTGTAATGGCTACGGATTTGGTATTATTATATAAATTACCAATACCGCCAATTAAAAAATCTTTTCTTGTATTTGGATCTGACCCACCAGATTTTGTGAATGTTTTAGTATAACTTGTCCAAGTGGTAGTTGAACCAGGGCAAGTATTCCAAACAGGTAAATTAGAAAAATCCATTATTATACCTGACCAATTAGCAAAAGCAAAACCAGTATTAGAAACAGAAAATTTAGCTACACACCATCTTGATAAATCTTGATTGAATTTAAGAGCTTCAAAAAACATTGTTCCAAAATTGGTTACATTACTTACATTCCAATTGCCAATATCTTGATTAAAAACAGCAGCATAACTAAACATTCCTTGCATATAAATCACATTGCTAACATCCCAATCTGAAATATCCTGATTAAATTCTACTGTACTTGCAAACATATTAGTCATGTTAGTTACATTAGACACGTTCCAATTTCCAATATCTTGATTATAAGAAGAAAATCTAAACATACCTCTCATATTAGTAACCTTACTAACATCCCAATTACCTATATACTGATTAAAAGAAGGAGTTCTACTGTAAAACATTTCATGCATATCAGTCACATTGCTGACATTCCAATTTCCAATATCTTGATTAAAAGCAGCAGCATTCAAAAACATTGAATGCATATCAGTCACTGCAGCGGTATTCCAATTTCCAATGTCTTGATTAAAAGCAG
>CALKEO010000062.1 GCA_938088195.1 uncultured Flavobacteriaceae bacterium
TTCTTGTAAAAATTAAATGTTGTCTGAGAATGGCCACTTTTTGGCCATTTAGGGCGTCTTTCCAATTCAAAATTTCGATCAGTGGCTGCTCCCCAGTGCGGATTGCCGCAACCAAAAGAAATTTTCTTGCCAGGAGCATACATGGGAATATGAACCAATAACACAACTGGAAGTGTTGTTGAAATTTGGTTGGAGTAAAAAGTCAATTGTTCATCACTTATCTGATATGTAGAATTATCAATTGCAATAAAGCGTATTCCTTTGATATCATGTACCGACATTAAGGGATCCTTACCCTGGTACAATGGCTTTAATCGCTTTTCAGTCCAGGTTTTACGTATAGATTCCAAGCCCCCCTTCATGCCTTCATAATGCCAATCATGGTTTCCCGCTACATAAATGTAAGGAATGCCTGTATTGTCTAGTTTTGAACGCACCCATTCAATTGCAAGCTCGGAGGGAAAACTGAAAATATCACCAATTAATGCAATAATATCTGCATTACCTTCTTTTGCAAAGGCAAGTGTTTTTTCAAAGGATTCTTTAGGCGTTGTTTTTTTTCTTGTTTGAAAATGTGTTGTTTGGTTATAAGCTTTTGCCATTCTTTCACTGAATGTTTTAAAAGGAATTCCTCTTTCATCATCCATGAACAAATGTGTGTCTGAAATTAGAACCACTTTAACCGATTCTTTGATAAGATTAGCATAAAAAGACACAGATTGCTCATTTATACTAACGCTTACCTGTGATGTTTGTTTAATTTTATTATTTGAAGCCTCAACGTACGGAATGGCTGTTAATCCTAAACCAGCAAGAGCGGTTGTACTTCCTTTAACAAATGACCGACGCTTCATTTAATTTATTTCTAAATTTTATTAAAAAACATATTAATCTAATGGAACAAATAGTGAATATGAATTTTTATTATTTTCAAAAACCGCAACTGTTAAAACCTTCGCTACCCCATCTTCGACATAAATAAAAGGTCGTTCTAGTCTGTTTGCTTTTATTTCAGTACCATCTGCTTTTTTTAGAGATTTGTCTAATACTTTATAGTGTTTTGCTTTTTCCCAATTAATTCCATCGGTTGATGTTATCATTCCCATATACCCAAAGGCGTGATAAACACCATAATAACGTTTTCTCTTCGAATCATACCAAATGGCAGGATCCTCTGAGTTTAAATCTCCAACAGCAAGCTTAGGTTGAATTTCCCAGGGCCCTAAAGGCGAATCCGATAAAGCAATAGCTTGACTTCTAATTAGCTCATGGTGATCTGGCCATTTATATTCTTTATTAGGCTTATCTCCTCTGACAATCATGATATAACCTCCCTCAGGTCTTTTGGCCAAAGCTGGATTACATGTGATCTGAGCAATGGGTCCTGATGGTTCTACTATGGGCTGGTCCAGTCTTTTCCAAGGACCATTTATACTTTTTGAAACGGCGACGCCAATCCGTTGATTCATCCTTACAAGCGCACGAAACTCATTTGTAATTACTCCATTTCTGGCCTGATCAAACTCTTTGTCTGAAAGTAATCTATTCCCTGTATTGGTAGACATATAGTATAAATAATATTTGCCTTCAAAATATTTTATTCTAGGATTGTGAGCAGTGTAGGCATCCCAATACCCAGGGCCACGACCTTCTAAAACGATTTCTTTATGAACGTATGGGCCTGCTGGTGAATCAGCAACCGCATGAGAAATTATTCCATCAGTAAGCCAAGACCTAAATCCAATTTCTTTAGACATCTGAGCATAAAATAAATGATATTTTCCGTCTTTTCCTTTAATTATTGAAGAGCCCCAGTTGTGGTAAATAGGGTTACTTAAAATATTTTCTTCATTAATTTTTAAAATCTTGTTTGCTAAATTTAGATCATCTGTATTTTCTTGTGAGAGAAGAAATAGTGGTAAATAAAGTAATATAACAATAATTAATTTTTTCATTTTTTCCAATTATAATTTTTTATTCTACTCTGAGAACCTTTCTTTCGTTTAGGTTGTTTCTTTCTTTCATCTAAGAGGTTTCTTGTGTAGTAGTATTTGTTATCCAATATCTCATTCTCCTTTCGTTTCTTCTCTAGTTTCATTTCCCACACAAAAGACATGAAAAAGATAGAGGATATAATCACACCTATTAAAAACATTATTATACTCATTCAATAAATATAACAATTGTTAAATTAAAAGAAGAAGATATGCCTATGGTTTAGAAAAAGAAAACTAATTAATGCCACCTACATAAGATTTAAATGTTGGACCCATAGGTTGAAGTTTGTTTTTAAATTCCTCTTTAATTTCCCCTAACACAGTAAGATTCTCAATTTTAAATAATTCATTAAATCTTACATTAATTGGCGAACCTATCACTTTGCTGCCTAGTTCCTCAAAAGCAATAGAGTTTTTAAATACCTCAACTAAAGTTCCTGTATTTTCTTTTTCATTTAAGAACCATTCGAATCTTACAATACCAGAATCTTCAAGGTTATAGAAAAGCGGAGCTTGTTCCTCTTTTATAAACTTTTTAATTTCATCAACACTTTCTGTGTACGAAACATTGATGATTACTGAGACTTGATTGTTATTTTGATTAAGTGATTTTTTCATTTCGATTAATTTAGATTTTTCTACAGATTCTGAACAACTAATAATAAAAAGTGGAATAAGCAGTAATAGTACAAGGAGTTTTTTCATAATTATAAAGTTAAGAAATTACGTTAATCTTACATTAATTATCACATACACCACATTTGTTACATTTATTTAAAATTATAATATTATTCATTTTAGTTCATAGAGATTCAGTTCTCTACATATAAATATTACAGAGTGATTTTTTTCAGAAAAAAAGTTCCATAGGGAAAAAATTTGGGTTCGATATAAAAACCACTCCGATACCCATTTTTGAAAAAAAGTATTTTACCTTTTACAAGAAACCTCTTGTTTTACCAAAAATCTAAAAGAAACAATATAAAAGGAATCAACAAAGAAGACCAAGGTTCAGTATTTTTAAAGAGTTGATTTTAAAAAACAATATTAAACCAGTTAAAACCGGAAATTTAAATTTATCATAACAAACTTTACAAATAAAATGAAGCCCCGGGGTTCCACAAAAAAGTGAGTTAGCTAACTCACTTTTTAACATTTAAAACTACTTGAAATGAAACCCTAAATGGAACCCCAAGAGTGTTTTTAGGATAAAAAACAAAAAACCCCTCAAGAAGAGGGGTTTTAAGGGTGGTCCCACCTGGGCTCGAACCAGGGACCAACTGATTATGAGTCAGCTACGTCTTCGACACGCTACGCTTACTAACCAACAGACCTTAAGACATTTAGCAAAGACTTAAACAAAATGATGTTTAATTAATTGCCAAATAGTTGCCAAAAAAAAGTATTTCATATCCAAAAGTTAGTAAACGTTACGACGGTTTATATTACATTGATTTTAAGCTAAACAACAA
>CALKEO010000063.1 GCA_938088195.1 uncultured Flavobacteriaceae bacterium
TCCCTTTGCACTTCCTGAAAAATCAACATCACATAGAGCTGCGATTCTCTCTCTGCCATTTACAGAAGAATTATTGATGTCACTGAGACCTTTTCCCCCGGCACCAATGGCAGCAAGATTTAATTGGTCGCTTGGTGGAGTGTAACCTACGCCACCTAAAACATTTCTTGGGACAATAAAAAATCCAGTACCCAATAAAGTCGATTTTTTAATAAAATTTCTTCTAGATTTCTTTTCCATAAAGCTATTCCTTTTTCATAAAAATAACTTAATATTAACAAGAATCAAAAGATTGAAATTATTTTTTATTAAGATTCACTCTTGAGGGAGTATCAGTTCCATTTATAATTGAAGTGGTTCCTTTAGCTATCGCTTTAATCGTCTCAGCAATAGTGTAGATTTCAAGCGTATTGACTTCATCCGTAACTTTATGGTAATCTAAGTCTTTATCCATTGGGCTTGTAGAAAAAGTATGAGCGGGGATACCTAATCGAGCTAGCGACGCGTTATCAGACCTAAAAAACAGATTAAAACTTAAATAAGGATCTGGATAGATGTTATAATCAGAACCTTCAAGATTCTTTTTAATTATTTCTCCAAAAGTTGATTTATTATATCCTGTAATCCATGCAGTTTTAGGACCAAACGGAGACTGTTTTCCAATCATTTCAATGTTAATTCCAGCTACAATTTTTTTTGGATTAATTTTTTCTCCAAAGTAATTTGATCCTATTAAACCCATTTCTTCAGCAGTAAAAGCAACAAAAATAATACTACGTTCGTTAACTTTCATTTTTGAAAAGTATTTGGCCAGTGCCAACACAGCCGCTACGCCAGAAGCGTTATCATTTGCTCCATTGTAAATGACATCACCATTTCCATTTTTATTTATACCCAAATGATCGTAATGAGCAGATATTACTATAAACTCATCTTTATTTGATTTACCCTCTAGAATTCCAATGACATTAAAAAGCGCGAGTCCTTTTTCGTTAAATTCTTGTCTGTAGGTTGATAACCCATCAAATTTATTTAGACCAATTTTTTTAAATTCATTTTCAATATATCTAGCGGCTTTTTCAATTCCTCGTGTTCCTGCTTTCCTTCCTTCCATTTCATCAGAGGATAAAATAGTAATGTGTTTTTTAATTAAGGCTTCTGTGATAATTTGAGCACCTAAAAAAAGGTGAGTAAACAATAATAAAAAGGAGAAGACTACTTTTCTCATTGGATTACTTTGATTTACTTTTTATGGCCTTGTGAATACCAGCGCATGCACTATAATTTTCCATTCTTTCGTATTTGTATAGAAGCTCATAAAGTTCATTTAGAGTAGCCCCTTTTTCAAGCCTTGTCAATGCTTTTTGATAGAATTTATCTGTGTTAGTCATTATAATTTAAAATATTAACAAATAATATACCAAAAAAAAAATATGTCAAAAAGTCAAGAATAAAAAAAGCTCTTCATGAAATGAAGAGCTTTATATATAAAAATTTTACTTGAAATTATTTCTCAGGACCGGCTAAATCAAATTTTCCATCGACTAGATGACCAACGTGAACATATATTTGATCAGAATGAGAACCTTCAACAAGATTCCAGAATTTGGATCTTGCTTCAGGATTATCAGTTCCTTGTCCAGAAACTGATTCAGCAAATTCTTTAATGTTTTTAAATGCTCCAAAAAACTGTACATCTGCTCCTCCTCCTTTAAAGTGAGTTGTAGCTCCGCCCCCAAGTTGTAGTCCGTTTTCAACACCTGGTTTTGTAGCCCAGTCCATATAGGCTTGTGCAAGGTCGTTTATTGACCCACTTGAGTTATAGTTTCCAACCACTAAAACAAAAGGAATGTCCCAATCAGTATTGGGCTTTTGTACAAAGCCATTTTCAGAATTAAAATTTCTCATTTCATCTGTGTGATTATTAAAATAAGACCACCATTGGTTAAAAACATCATCCATTTCTTTTTTATCATCATCAGAAAGAGCATCATAGTTTTTTCTCATTGCCCCCCAAATGTCGTCATTTACAGCATCCTGAGCAGAGTTGTATTGATCATAGATCACTATACTATGTCCCGAACCATACCAGTGTCTGTAAACCCACTGGCCCTGAAGAGTCCTTCCTTCCCCTTGAGTCATATCGGTCATTTTTTTGTGTAATTCCACAAATTTTCCAATTTCTGTAGCTGGCACATCGAGATATGTAATGTCCCAAACATTTTGTGCATACAAGGTAATGCATCCTAAGAATGCAATCATAAAGCTAATTTTTTTCATTTTTTTGTTTTAATATTTGTGTTAATTTATAAAAAATAAACTAATAATAATTTTACAAAACTTAATTATTAATCCAGCGGAATAAATAGTGAATATGAATTTTGGTTGTTTTCAAAAACCGCAACTGTTAAAACCTTCGCTATCCCATCTTCGACATAAATAAAAGGTCGTTCTAGTCTGTTTGCATTTATTTCAGTACCATCTGCTTTTTTTAGAGATTTGTCTAATACTTTATAGTGTTTTGCTTTTTCCCAATTAATTCCATCGATTGATGTTATCATTCCCATATACCCAAAAGCGTGATAAACACCATAATAACGATTTCTTTTAGAATCATACCAAATGGCAGGATCCTCTGAGTTTAAATCTCCTACTGCAAGCTTGGGTTGAATTTTCCAGGGTCCTAAAGGCGAATCTGACAAGGCTATGGCTTGACTTCTAATTAGCTCATTATGATCTGGCCATTTACCGTTGGCATATTTAATATTAGGTTTATCTCCTCTTACAATCATGATATAACCTCCCTCAGGTCTTTCTGTCAAAGCTGGATTACATGTGATTTGAGCAATGGGTCCTGATGGTTCTACTATGGGTTGGTCCAGTCTTTCCCAGGGACCATTTATACTTTCTGAAACGGCAACGCCAATCCGTTGATTCATTCTTACAAGCGCACGAAACTCATTTGTAATTACTCCATTTCTGGCCTGATTAAACTCTTTGTCTGAAAGTAATCTATCCCCTGTATTGGTAGACATGTAGTATAAATAATATTTGCCTTCAAAATATTTTATTCTAGGATTGTGAGCAGTGTAGGCATCCCAATAACCAGGGCCACGACCTTCTAAAACGATTTCTTTATGAACGTATGGGCCTGAGGGAGAATCAGCAATCGCATGAGAAATTACTCCGTCCGTAAGCCAAGACCTAAATCCAATTTCTTTAGACATCTGAGCATAAAACAAATGATATTTTCCATCTTTCCCTTTAATTATTGAAGAGCCCCAGTTGTGGTAAAGAGGGTTACGTAAAATATTTTCCTCATCAATTTCTAAAATCTTATTTGCTAAATCTAAATCATCAGTATTTATTTGCGATAGAATATAAAGTGGTAAACAAAATATGAGAACAGTAATTATTTTTTTCATTTTCTAAATATATGAAACTATCAACGTATCTCACTACTCATTCATTTTTTGAGAGTCAAACTTTAAAAAACAAAAAACCCCCAATTAAGGGGGTTTAGTTAGAATGTATGGTGTAGCGGAATTATATTCATTATAAAGTTAGTTGATTCTTTAAACCTCATAGTAATTCTCTTAATCAACTCTGTAACTATAGCTTAATTAAAGATTTTTTTTATCATCAAATTACTGCTGGGTATAACACTTTCAGGGTTATCTTTATAATTATTGAGTTTTTGATAAAACTCTTCAACATCTAATGAGAAAATTTCTTTAAATTTTGTTTTCCAATTAGAATTTTGAGGACTTGATTTCCAAAAATCTACAAAAATCATTTTAAAAGCCTCTTCTTCACTATAACCTTCAGTTTGTAAAATTTTAGATAATGAAAGAATCATAAAAACAGTTATATCTCCATTTTCTTTTTCTCCGTATCCCTCATAGTCACTCACTTTTTTTATGGCATTGTCAAATAAAATAATATCCTTATTTAAAAAATTTTTTAAATAATTTGAATCAAAATAATTTTCTTTGACAAATAGAGATTCTATAGTTGCTGCTTGTCCTTCAATTAACCAAAAATGTGACAAATCAAGTCCTTTAGAGTTATAGTGTTGATAAAGGTGAAAAAATTCATGCGCTAAAAGAGCGTATTTAAACTTTCCATCGCCATTTAAGTTGTCTTCAGTCATTTGAAGAGACATTACTAAATTATTATTTATATAACCGCAAATACATTGGTCCGTATCACCAATTAATGATTCATATGGCTTAGTAACTCCTTTTTTCCATGAATATACAGAAGCACCATACACTTGTTTATTAGTACTGATTTCAATGTAGGGTTTCATTGGCATAATTTTTTCTAATCTTCCAATAATAGATTTTATAGAATCTTTATAATATTGATTTAAACTTGAGTGTAAATTGTAGTTGAAATCATATAATTTAGGTAATTGTGGGTCAGTTTCAATAAAATCATCTGACTCAGATGAGCAAGAAACAGTCAAAAAAACTGTAGAAATAGCAATTGATAAAAATATATTCTTCATTTTTTAATTTATTTTATTAATAATATTAAAATTAGTTTTTAACTTCCTCCTGCCCAAAACTCACAAGTGGAATAAACAGTAATAGTAGAATTAGTTTTTTCATTTTTTATTATTCTATACAGTATTCATCATCAATATTATAAGATTCGTAAGTTTTTTTATTTACTTCTGCATCACCAAAAACATCACCACCTCCATTACTTCCTCCTACATTTCCAATAGCAGTCATTGCAAAAAAATATTTGCCACTTTCAGTATATTTTTGAACTATTATTCCACAGCTTTCTTTTTCTAAACAAGATGTTAGTGGAATAAACAGAAATAGAAGAAGGAATTTTTTCATTTTAAATAGTTAATCTATAAATACTAAAATATAAAAAAAAACATTCTTATTAAAAAGTTAGTTTAACCTACTTACGAGGATTAGAAGTTGCTGAATTAAAAGAAGAAGATATGCCTATGGTTTAGTTTGAACATTCACCCATTTTATAAGAACTAACCCCATAACTTTTTGCAACACAAGG
>CALKEO010000064.1 GCA_938088195.1 uncultured Flavobacteriaceae bacterium
TAAAAATTTAACTTTTCAATTATGTCTAAATGACTGATTTATATACTATTAAATAAACTTCCAGCTGGCTAGAGCGCTTGACTGGCAGTCAAGAGGTCGTGGGTTCGAGTCCCATCTTCTCCACAAAGTAACCTGTCTAGCGCAACTATTCTAATTTAGTCAAGTGTCGCCATCCAATCAATGAGTAAATATGGCCACCTACTTAAATTTTCTTTTCCCGTGGCCAAAGAATATCCATGCCCTCCAATAGCATAAATGTGTAGTTCATTTTTTATGCCAAATTTATTTAAGCTTTTATGAAACCTTAAGCTGTTTTCAACTTTTACAGCTTTATCATTATTTGAGTGAACCATAAATGTTGGAGGAGTATTTAAATTAACATTTAAATCATTGGAATATTGTTTTAGCAGTTTTTTAGGTGGATTGTTCCCTAAAAGTCTTTTAAAAGATCCACCGTGATATATGGTTGAATCCGATGAAATTACTGGATAAATCAAAGCCATAAAATCTGGTCTTGAATCAATAAAATCAATTTTATCCTTATTTTCAATGAGATCTCTATTAAATTGTGTCCCTAGTGTTGAGGCTAAATGTCCTCCAGCTGAAAATCCAATAACGCCTATTTTATTAGGATTAATATTCCATTTTACTGCATTTTTTCTGACTATTCTTACCGCTCGCTGAGCGTCTTGCAAGGGTGCCAAATGACTAATCTTAACAGATTTAGATTGTGGGTGTCTGTATTTCAAAATAAATGTTGCAATCCCTTTTGAATTATAAAAATTTGAAACAGATATCCCCTCCCACTCATAAGCTAAATTTTTATACCCTCCTCCAGGAAATATTATTAAAGCTTCTCCAGTTGCAAATTTTTTAGGAGGAAGATGTATTTCTAAAGTTGGCACTTGCACTTTTGTGTAAGAATACATAGTACTGTCATTACTATAAAACTTAATTTCTCTTTCGTTAGAATTGACCCGATTGGGAATTTCATTAGGCCATATTTTTATAATTTCCTGAGAATAACTAAGACAAGAAATAATAAAAAACAAATAACTAATTGTTTTTTTTAAAAAATGTGAGTTCTTAAATTTCATATACAAAGTCAATATTAAACAATATATTACAATTTAATTATTCTAAATTTGATTCAGAATATATTATAATGAAAAAATTGTTAATTCTTCTTTTTTGTGCAGTTTCTATGGCTCAAAATGATGTCAGTTTAAAGAATTTGTATCCAAAAAAAGACTTAATTATTACATACCAAGATGATTGGGGAAAAAATAATTATAAAAAAGTAATTGAAGAATTTAAAAAATCCCCTCTTGACTTCGGCCAAATTGTATTTTTAGGCAATAGCATCACTGCAGAGGGAAAGGATTGGGGTAAAAGATTTAATTATCCAGACATAAAAAACAGGGGAATTGGAGGAGATGTCACAGATGGTGTTCTAGCAAGAATAAATGAAGTTGTATACTTTAAGCCAAAAGCTATTTTTTTATTAATTGGAATCAATGATTTATGGAACACCACGCCTAATGTTCCCTCTGTGGAGTATATTTCATCTAATATTATAAAAATTGGTAAAGTAATTAATAAAAAATCCCCCAATACTAAAATTTATATTCAAACCATATTGCCGGTTGAAAAAGAAATTTATAAAGAAAATATTTTGAGAATTAACACAATCTTAAAAGAAAGTGAAAAAAGTAATCCATATACGATTATTGATCTTCACTCAGTTTTTATAAATGAAAAAGGAATTATTATAAGTGAACTTTTCACTGATGGAATTCATTTAAATGAAAAGGGTTATAAAGTTTGGGTTGATTTCATAAAACCAATCATTTATACAATTAAATAATGATGTACTTTTGGCTAAAAAATAATATATGAGAAATTTACTGCTTATTTTATTGTTAATCCCTCTTTTATCTAGTTCCCAAGAAATTCAACAAGTAGAAGTTGTTAAATCGGAAAAACAAATTGAAAAATTAACAGAACTTGTCGGAGAAAATGAATTAAAAATTGATTTTTTAGATTTTTTATTATTTCCTGCTCTAACGGTTGGATATGAAAAAAGTCGGAATAGTTCAACTGCATATGGAGCTACCATGTTTATAAATCTAGCTTCTGACGGAGATATTGGAAACGACTGGAATGATAAGTTTGCTATTACGCCATATTATAGATTCTATTTTTTAGAATCACAAGACTATGGTGGTTATGGAATCTTTGCTGAACTTTTCGGTAAATTCACGTCTGGTAAAAACGAATACTATAACAACTCCTCCCCCAATAAAGTATCTGATTCATACTTCGATATTGCTCCAGGATTAGCGGTAGGAAGAAAATGGATTAACAGAAAAGGATTTACTTTTGAATTAATGTTTGGTGTGGGTAGAAATTTATTTTATAGTGAAGATGATAGCAATAGGTCTGCTGGGACCATCAGAGCTGGGGTATCGATTGGAAAAAGATTTTGAACTAATCTTAACATCGATTACAAACTAATTAACACCATTTTCTTTAACTTTATTTAAAATTTAAAATAATGGAAAAGAAAAAAAACGATTTATTAATATCAAACAACAAATACGGGCTAATAACTTTTAGTATAGTCGCTCTTGTAATTGTTGCAATCGCAGTTGCCTACTACACTTACTATTAATGTCTTCCATTTCGTATAGTAAAAATCTTATTAGTGGAGTTGAACTGGTTGATTCTAATTTAATTTTACCACACGAAAAAGTTATTAATAAAAAAACAACTTTATTAATTGACTATTTAAATACATTCAATGAGTCCATAATAATATCTTCAATATTATGTTGTTCAAAAAATATGGTTATTATTGATGGCCACCACAGGTTTTTTGCATTAAAAAAAATAGGTTTCAAAAAAATCCCTGTAACCAAGCTAGATTATTTTTCAACGGAGATAAAAACAGATTTAAATGAAAAATATAGTAAGAAAGATATTATTTGTTCTGGTATTAATAAAGAATTTTTGGAGCCTAAAAGTACCAATCATATCGTTTACTGTAAAAAATCTAAAAATTGGGAGCCAGTAATTTTACTGTCAAGCTTATTTAACTTAAAGTTTTAAAAATTGAATTCTACATTAACTAATTTAATAGAAGCTGAAAAAAAAGCAGAAAATTTATTTTTAGAAATAGAATCTAGAATGTTACTAGTCCCTGGAAAATCAGAGGAAGAAATAAATAATTCTATTTTTGAATTAGCATATGAAATGTATGGAATAAAAAAATATTGGCATAAAAGAATTGTTAGGTGTGGTAAAAATACTTTAGAGCCATACAATGAAAATCCTAAAAATTTAGTATTGCAAAAAGATGACATCTTGTTTTTAGATTTTGGTCCAATTTTTGAAGAATGGGAGGCTGATTTCGGAAGAACATTTGTTGTTGGAAATGACCCTTACAAAATTAAACTTAAAAATGATATTGAATCGGCGTGGCACGATGGAAAAGCATTTTTTGAGTCACAATCTAAAATTACTGGCGCAGAACTTTATGCCTACTGTCAAAATTTAGCTATTAATTATGGTTGGATCTTTGGTGGACAAATAGCTGGTCATATTATAGGCCAGTATCCTCATGAGAAGCTAGAGAAAGAAGATAAAACAAATTATATTCATCCTGAAAATCATGAAGATATGTTAGGACATGATAAAAAAGGTAATGTAAGAAACTGGATATTAGAAATACATTTTGTTGATACAGAAAAACAAATAGGGGGATTTTTTGAACAATTATTAGCTTAATTTAACCATCTTTTATTAATTTTAATAAAATCAAAACATACAATTATGGGTAGTAAATTTTTTGGAAATCGAATGGAAAAGCAATCTCCAGGTAAAAAAGGAGTTAAGCAAAACTTTAAAAACAAATCAAACAACGCAAAATCTGGAGGGGTTAGAAAAACAGGAAGAGGAAATTGAAATCAATGAAATTTTTAACATTCCTACACGTAAAAATCACAAATTAATTTTATTTATTATGAAAATATTTAAAACACTATCTATATTATTTTATTTCACTTTTTTGTCTGTATCAGCTCAGTCGAACGATTCTAATCAAGAATCAGTTCAAAAAATAAATACTGAAAAAAGTTCATTAAAATGGATAGGAGAAAAAATAACTACTAGCCAACATTATGGCAATTTAAAATTCGAATCTGGTGAACTAATGTTTATAAATGATATTCCGTCCTCAGGAAATTTTATAGTTGATATGACCTCTATTTCTGTTGAGGATATAAAAGGAAAGGGTAAACAAAGGCTTGAAGGGCATTTAAAATCTGACGATTTCTTTTCTGTGGACAAACACAAAAAAGCTTACCTATTAATCAAAGGATCAAAGAAAACTGAAAATGGCTTTCTAGTTGACGCCGATTTAACCATAAAAGACATCACACATCCAGTTCAATTTGATATGATAAAAAACCAAGAAGGTTTTACTGCTAATTTAACTTTCGACAGAAGCAAGTATAACATACGTTTTAGGTCTGGAAGTTTTTTCGAGAATTTAGGGGATAAACTTATATTAGACGATGTAGTTCTATCCTCAGAACTAATTTTTTAATTTCGATTAAAACATATTATTAATAGATAAAACTATTATAAATATCGATTAATTTACTATTTTCGTTTTTTTTATGAAAATACGTAGGTTAATCAATAGTGATATAGATCAAGTTATAAATCTTCTTGTTAGCTCATTTAATTCTAGGTACAATAATCCTCCAATCATTGGAACACTTTCTAATCCAAAATCCATATTCATTGTTGTAGAAATAAATAATATTATTGTTGGAGTAGCCTCTTTATATATTATTGAAAAACTAACAAGAAAAATGGGGTTAATTGAGGATGTTGCTGTTGATTCAAACTATAGAGGTAAAGGAATTGGAATTAAATTAATACAAAACTTAACATCTGAAGCAAAAAATATGGGATGTGACAAAATTGTCTTAAACTCATCTAAAAACAATATTTCTTTTTATGAAAAATCAGGGTTTAAAGTAAATGAAATACAAATGGTTTTAAGAAACAATTAAATGTGTGGAATAGTAGGCTATATCGGAAACAAACCAGCATATGATATTCTAATCAATGGTTTAAAAAAACTAGAATACCGAGGTTATGATTCGTCTGGAATCATGATTTACAAGGAAAAAAAAATAGTAAAAAAAACAAAGGGAAAAGTTGCTGACCTTGAAAATCTTTTTACAAATTCCAATGAAAAAAAAGGAAATATAGGAATTGGCCACACAAGATGGGCGACTCATGGCCCTCCAAATAAGACTAATTCTCACCCGCATACTTCAAATTCTGGTGAGATTACTCTTGTCCATAATGGAATATTTGAAAATTATGATTCTATTAAAAAAGTTTTAATAAAAAAAGGATATATTTTTCATTCCGAGACCGATTCAGAAGTACTAGTAAACTTAATTGAAGACATTATAAAAACAAAAAAAGTAAAACTTGGTAAAGCTGTTTATTATGCCTTAAAACAAGTTGTTGGGGCCTATGCAATTGTAGTTTTTGATTCTAAAAACCCAAAAGAAATAGTTGGAGCAAGACTTGGAAGTCCATTAGCCATTGGTGTGGGAGATGCCGAATATTATTTTGGTTCAGACGCAACTCCTTTTTTAGAATTTACTAAAAGTTGTATTTATCTAAACGATAATGAGATGTTTATAGTAAACTTGGAAAAAGGATTGACGGTGAGAGAAATTGAAAAAGATTCCATAATAGACCCCTTCGTTCAAGAACTTAAACAAAATATTGAAGAAGTAGAAAAAGGTAGATATGAGCATTTCATGTTAAAAGAAATTTTTGAACAGCCTCAATCAATAACTGACACTTTTAGAGGACGATTGATTTCAGCCAGCCATCCGATTTCTATATCCTCTTTAAAAAAATATTATGAAGTATTTAAAAATGCCAATAGAATCATTTTTATTTCATGTGGAACATCGTGGCACTCCAGTTTATTAGCTGAATATTATTTTGAAGAGCTTCTAAGAATTCCCGTTGAAGTTGAATATGCTTCTGAATTTAGATACAGAAATCCAGTTATTAATAAAGGTGATATAGTAATACCTATTTCGCAATCTGGTGAAACTGCAGATACACTTGCAGCTATTAAAATGGCCAAAGAAAAAGGTGCTTTTCTTTACGGGATATGTAATGTGGTGGGATCATCAATTGCAAGAGAAACTCACACAGGAATATACACCCATGCTGGTTCGGAAATTGGAGTCGCATCAACTAAAGCTTTTAGTTGTCAAATAAGCCTTCTTTTATTAATGGCATTGAGTCTAGGAAATAAGTTTGGAACTATTAATCAAAAGCGTTATTTGAGAATACTTAAAGAGCTTGAAAATTTGCCTAAAACCATAGAAAAAGTTTTAAAATCTAATGATATTATTGAATCTATTTCAGAAAAGTATTTAGATTCCCAAAATTTTCTTTACTTAGGGAGAGGATATCATTTTCCAATTGCGTTAGAGGGTGCATTGAAACTTAAGGAAATTTCATACATACACGCTGAAGGCTATCCTGCCGCTGAAATGAAACATGGTCCTATTGCCCTTATTGATAAAAATATGCCAGTAGTTGTTATAGCTACAAAAAAAGGAAATTATCATAAGGTTGTAAGTAATATAATGGAGATCAAAGCGCGTGGAGGTAAAATAATTGCTGTAGTTTCAGAGGGAGATCAGGAAATCGAAAAATTATCTGATCAGATTATAGAAATTCCTAATTGTGATGAACTTATCGCCCCAATTTTGGCCAACATTCCACTTCAACTCCTCTCTTACCATATTGCAAATAAAAAAGGTTGCAATGTCGATCAGCCAAGAAATTTAGCTAAATCCGTTACTGTGGAATGAGTATGATAGGGGGTATTTAATCACCCATCTGTTAGTTGAAGTTAAAGTATAATTGATTTTTATATTAATTGATTTCAAACATCAACTATATGATAGATTCTCCATTATCATCAGTTGTCAATAATTCAGACATGTAATCTAAGTATGGTCGAGCTTTATTAAAAGCATTTTCTACTTTATCTATAAATTCCTTATTACATACTTCTTTATTAGAAAATTCAATAGAAAAAATAAATTGCTTTTTTCGAATCAATTTTATCTCTGGATGATTTTTTTCAAATCCACGTGGAGCTGTTTTTAATTCAATTCCCTTAATTTCTCCCCAAACTGATTTAAAAGTTGAATGATTAATAATATTTTTAAATTCATGAGCATCATAACTAATTTCTTGCCTAATTCGTTTAAGATCTTTTGGGTTTGGATCCCAAAAACCACAAGCTAAAAAATTATTTCCTGGTGCAATATGTAAATAATACCCTCCTCTATTTTGAGGTTTTAAACGATGCCATGTCAAACCAAAATGAGTTTTAAATGGGGTTTTATTTTTTGAAAATCTAACATCTCTATAAATCCTAAAAAGCTTAAAGCGATCAACACTATCCAACTTGTTTAATCTAATTTTTAATTCCTCTCCAAAATTCTTTACATCTGCTTGGTACAGTTTAAAGGTGGATTTATTTTCAGAAAACCATTCTCTATTATTATTTACTTTAAGTTTTTTTAAAAACCCGTAAATTTTATTAGAAATAATCATAAGTTAAAATTACAAATGAATTTTTATAAACAATAATTATATTTATATAAATGAGTAAAAAACAAATTACATATTTTGAAAAAAATGGTGAAAGATTTGCAAATGTTTTAACAAGAGAAAACTTAACCTTTACTTGCAGGACTAGTAGAATGAAAAACAAGGGAGCTGCTATTATTCTTCTTCACGGCTTTCCTGAGACATCAAGGATGTGGCACAAGTTAATTAAAGTCTTAGATTCAAAAAATTATTTAGTTATTGCACCAGATCAAAGAGGTTACAGCTCCGGCGCAAGACCATCAAAGATTAAGGATTATAAGATTAATAAATTAACAAAGGATATTATTGATATTGCAGACGCTTTCAAATTAACCAATTTTCATTTAGTTGGACATGATTGGGGAGCTGCAGTTGGATGGGTAATGAGCTCAATGTTTAAAAATAGAATAATTAGTTACTCTGCACTTTCAGTTCCACATCTTGACGCGTTTAGTAAAGCTATTTCAAACGATAAAATTCAAAAAAAAAAAAGTTATTACATGATACTATTTAGAATAAGATTTTTACCAGAACTTTATTTTAAAATATTTAATTATCATAATCTAAAAATACTATGGCGAAGTAGTGACGATTTGGAAATTAAAAATTATTTGTCTGTATTTAGAGAGAAAAACGCATTAAAGTCGGCGTTACATTGGTACAGAGCAACAAGCTTAAAAAGCACAAGAAAAATTGGAGATATTTTAGTGCCAACTCTATTAATTTATGGTAAAAAAGATTTGGCTATTGGACAAAAGGCCGTAGATGAAACTAAAAAATACTTGAAATCATTTCATCTTATTAAAACAATTAATTCTTCTCACTGGCTAATACAAGATTCCTTTGATTTTGTTTCAAAAAACATATTAAACCATATAGAAACAAATAAATAAGTACATATTTTTTATATTTAAATATGATTAAAAATCTCATCCACCTAGCTTTCTCATTTATTGCTTTCTCATTAGCATATTCAATTGCTTACTTAACAGAAATTGATATTGTCAAAAATGCTATTTTTTATTCTTTTGTAATCCAATGGATTTTATTTGTACCTGCTTATTTTTTTCAAACTGAAAAATTTTATGACATCTCTGGAAGTTGTACTTACACGTTTGTTATTGCTTATGTTCTATATCATCAATATGCTGAAAGTGGAATAAATTTTGGAAATATTATTCTTGGGGGATGCGTTATAATATGGGCAATAAGACTTGGTACTTTTTTATTTTTAAGAATACACAAAGCTGGAGAAGATAAACGATTTAATGATATTAAAACCTCTGCATCTAGGTTTTTTATGACTTGGACCCTTCAGGGTATGTGGGTTTCAATATGTTCTGCGTGTGTAATTACTGCTATTTCAAGTGCGAGTGGTGTGAAAATCAATCTATTATTCTTTGTTGGTTTATTGTTTTTTTTAATTGGCTTAATTTTTGAAATAGTAGCAGATAATCAAAAAACAAAATTTAGAAATGACCCCACCAATAATGATAAATTTATAAGTTCTGGTTTATGGTCTTATTCCAGACATCCAAACTATGCTGGTGAAATAATCCTCTGGCTAGGTTTATCTATAATAGCATTTTCATCTTTAAATGATTGGCAATATATTACGTTAATATCTCCTCTTTTTACCTATGTACTGCTTGTATACATTAGCGGCGTAAGGATTCTGGAGGCTAGTGGGAGAAAAAAATGGGGGCATTTAGAAAGTTATCAGGATTATCTTAAAAAAACCCCTTCTTTGTTTTTTTGATTCATTTTATAGGCTAAATGATTCATTGCGTTTCTTTTTCGAAAGAAAGTTAGTATCTTGAAATTAAATAATACCAAAAAATAATTATGGACAATTCAATATCAAAAAATAAATTATTTACAGCTGCTTGTATCTCTTTAATAGTGACAGCAATGACCTTTGCTATAAGAGCTGGAATATTAACAGACTTAGGGGTTCAATTTAACTTGTCTGACACTCAACTCGGTTATGTAAATAGCTTAGCATTCTTAGGATTCCCTGTTGCAACAGTCATTGGTGGGCTGTTATATAATTTTTTAGGGGCTAGAAAACTTATGATTATTGCTTTTTTATCTCACGTAATAGGACTTGTAATGACAATCTACGCAGGAGGATTTACCACACTTTTAGTTTCTTCATTTTTTATAGGATTTGCAAACGGTTCTGTTGAAGCTGCCTGTAATCCTTTAATTGCTGATATGTATACTAAAAACAGAACTGCAATGCTTAATAAATTTCATGTGTGGTTTCCAGGTGGAATTGTAATTGGGGCTTTAACTTCTAAGTTCATGTCTGATCTTGGAATGGGCTGGGAACTACAAATTGCAGTAATGCTAATTCCAACAGCAATATACGGATACTTATTTTTTAAAGAAGAATTTCCTGAAAGTGAGCATATCGAAACTGACACTTCAGTAAACATTCAATCATTATTCAATCCACTATTTTTATTAATTGTTGCCTGCATGACTCTAACGGCTATTTCAGAGTTTGGTCCACAACAATGGATTGAAAGAATTTTAGGTAACTCTGGTGTTAATCCAATGCTAATTTTAGCTATGGTAACAGGGATTATGGCATTGGGAAGATATTTTGCCGGACCAATTATTCACAAATTAAACCCTATAGGTGTTTTATTAATGTCTGCAATTCTAACAACAGGAGCAGTATTTTACATGAGTATTGCTGAGGGATCTATGATATATTTTGGGGCTATTTTATTTGCATTTGGAGTTTGTTATTTCTGGCCAACAATGATTGGTTTTGTCTCAGAATACATTCCAAAAACTGGAGCATTAGGCATGTCACTTGTTGGTGGAGCAGGAATGCTATCTACCTCAATATGGCAACCAGTAATTGGATCATGGTTGGACGCTGAAAAAGAAATTGCTTTGGCCGCAGGTGTTGGTCAAGATGCTGCAGAATTAATTGCAGGAAAAGCAGCTCTTGGAAATATGGCCTATTTTCCTTTAGCATTAATCTTTCTTTTCGGAATATTATTTGTCTTTAGAAAAAGTTTGGAGAAGAATAGAATCCCACAAACTGCGTAAATAAATAAAATTATGAATAAAAAAATTAAATTAGGTATTCTTGGTGGTGGTGGTGATTCTCTAATCGGAGTGCTTCACAGAGTAGCAGCCAACATGTTCGATAAATATGAAATTATTGGGGGCGTTTTTAACCCTAATATTGAAGAGAATATTGAGTTTGCCAAAAAAATTGGACTAAATACGTCAAGGATATATAAAGACTTTGAGACTTTAATTGAAGAAGAGTCTAAGCTGGGTTCTGACGAAAGAATTCAAGTTGTTTCAGTACTAACTCCTAATTTTCTTCATTATCCAATGGCTAAAAAATTACTTGAAAATGATTTTCATGTAATATGTGAAAAGCCATTAACTACTACATATGATGAAGCGTTAGATTTATATAAAATACAAAAAGAAAAAAATGCTGTTTTTGCCGTCACGCATACATATACTGGGTATCCTATGATTAGGCAAATGACTAAAATGATAGCTGAAGGTGTTATTGGGAATATTCAAAGAGTTGATGCGCAATATTTACAAGGCTGGTTAAATCCAATAATTCACGATAAAGACAAAAGATCTTCGACGTGGCGATTAGATCCGGAAAAATCTGGCTCTAGTTGCTGTTTGGGTGACATTGGAACCCATGCTTTTAATATGGTTGAATTAGTCACTGGAATGAAGGTTGAAAAATTACTCGCTGACCTTAACACTTTATACGATGACAATCAAATGGATATTGATGCCAATATTTTAATAAGATTTAAAAATAATGCTAAAGGAATCATCAGATCTAGTCAAATAGCTACGGGTGAGGAAAACAACATAAGAATAAACGTTTATGGAAGTAAAGGAGCGTTAAAATGGGAACAAGAAAATCCTAACTACCTATACAAATTAAGCGACGACCAACCTCTTCAAGTTTTGAAGCCTGGACATGCTTATAATTCAAATATTTCACTTGATGGGACCAAATTACCCCCAGGCCATCCTGAGGGAATTTTTGATGCTATGGCTAATATATATAAAGGCGTAGCCAGAGCTATAAATGGCGAATCCTTTGAAAAGGCAGAATTTCCGCCAATAGAGGATGGAGTTAGAGGAATGGATTTTATTGAAAAATCACTTGAATCTAACTCAAAGGGTAATATTTGGGTAGAACTTAATAAATAATAACTATGAAAACTATAAAGGGGCCCGCTATTTTCTTAGCTCAATTTGTTGGAGATGAAAAGCCATTTAATAACCTTAAAAATATTTGTAAATGGGCTAAAGGATTAGGCTACAAAGCTGTTCAAATCCCAACTTGGGACGAAAGACTTATAGATATTAAAAAAGCTGGTGAAAGTAAAACATATTGTGACCAAATTAAGGGCATTGTAAACTCTGAAGGATTAGAAATTTCTGAACTATCCACACATCTGCAAGGGCAACTAGTAGCTTCTCATTATGCATACGATAAAATGTTTGATGCGTTTGCTCCAAAAGAATTACATGGAAATGTTAATGAGAGAACAAAATGGGCAATGAAACAAATGAAATATGCGGCTTTGGCTAGTAAACATTTAGGAATTAACGTAATGGCTTCATTTTCTGGTTCTCTTCTTTTTCATACGATTTACCCATGGCCACAAAGACCTAATGGACTTGTTGAAGCTGGGTTCAAAGAGTTGGCCAATAGATGGACTCCCATTTTAAACCATTGTAAAGATAATGGGGTCGATGTTTGCTACGAAATTCACCCTGGTGAAGATTTACATGATGGTGTAACCTTTGAAAGGTTTTTACAAGCAACTAACAATCATTCTAGTGCTAAAATTCTATATGATCCTAGTCATTTTATTTTACAACAAATGGATTATTTAAAATTCATTGATTATTACCATGAGCATATAAAGATGTTTCATGTAAAAGACGCAGAGTTTAACCCATCTGGAAAATCAGGGGTTTATGGAGGGTATCAAGATTGGATTGATCGTCCAGGAAGATTTAGATCCCCTGGTGATGGACAAATTGATTTTAAAAGTATTTTTTCAAAACTCAGTCAATATAATTTTGATGGTTGGGCAGTTCTTGAGTGGGAATGCTGCATTAAATCCCCGGAACAAGGAGCCAGAGAAGGGTCGAAATTTATTAATGATCGTATAATTGAAGTTTCTAAAAAAGCCTTTGATGATTTTGCTGGAAAAGAAACAAATATTGACGATATAAATAAAATTTTGGGTCTTTAAAATCAGATTTCTTATTTAGAAAAATGAAAAAAGCTATTGTTATTATTTTATTTATTATTTCATGTGGAAAATCAACATATAATTGTGGTAAAATTGATAGAAAATATGAAAAAGACGGAAAATATTTCTTTGCCTTGATTCTTGATGATGCAACTGGAAGTTCTGATGTGGACGCCGGAAGAGTATATGGTGATGTTTCTGTTGATAAAACCGTATATTTATTGAAACAAATTGGGGATGATTATTGTATTGAAGAATAATTAAAATTTAAATTATGGAAACTTATTCGTGTGAAAAGTGTGGAATGTCAGTTAATGCTTCATGTGGTAAATGTGATGTCCCACTAGAAAATGGCTATATTTCATTAGAAGACGGCAGCCAAGTTCAAGTATCTAAATGTCCGTCATGTGAGGGAAAGATTAAATCCCCTCAGTGCTGTGGCTTAGATATGAGCTGTGCTATGTAATTAAAGTTCAAAGTTACTTCCCTCCTGAGCTACATTAAGTCCTTTTGAAATAATTAATTTATAAGCTTTAGACTTTTTGTTATTAGCTGGATTGGTGTGATTTAAATGAATGAAATATATTTTATTTCGATTTAGCTTATTTAAATCCTCAAAGAGTTTTAAACTTTCAATAATAAAAGGGTGAGGGATTTCTGAAATATCTCTGTTATTAATTTCTTGAGCGTCATAAAAGGTTCCATCTAAAAAGGCGTAATCAACCTGAGCAACAAGCTTTTTAATCGACTTATCCCATTTCTCCCACTTATCAATATCCGGAATAAAAAGTGCTGATTTATTTGGACCAATAATTTTAAATCCTACGGTTTCAGAATATTCATCCCTGTGCGGAACTTTCAAAGGAATTATTGATAAATTCTTAGTTAATCTTTCTTCTTTCTCATTAAAAATTTTTTTTAATTCTACATTTTTTTGTTCTACTAACTGGCTCCAAGGGCCATTGGATGAAATAAACTCTGTCATTTTAGGCATCAAGTATAATGGCATTTTCGAAGAATTTAAAACCTCTTTTCCAAAATTAATTAAGCCAGAATAATGCCCTATATGAGCATGAGTAATAAATATTCCGTGAAGGTTTTTTTTTCCATTTTTTAAAAAATCATTTAATTGGAATGAAATATCAGGGGAAGCCTCGATCAAATAGTTTTTGTTTTCTTTAAAATCTGAAATACCTAAACTAACAACACGCTTTTTAGAAAATCCACTCTCAAAAGAATCTTTACAACATGATTTTTCACAACCTAAATGTGGAATTCCTCCGTCTTGAACAGTCCCAAGTATACTAATGTTAACTTTTTGCTGTGTTGGGTTTTGATTTTTTACGGAATCAAAGCAGCTATTAAAAATTAAAAAGACTAAAAGATAAACAGCTACTTTTTTTTTATATATATGTCCCCGGTTTAACAAACTAATCAAATAAAGCTTTTAGTTCTGTTGCTTCTTTTGGAGAAAGTTTCCCTGCCAACACTAAGCTTAGTTGACGTCTTCTTAAAGCGGCATCATACCTTTGTTTTTCCAGTTCAGTTTGTGGAACAATTGGAGGAACTTTTACAGTTTTACCTCTGCTGTTAACGGCAACAAAAGTATAAATTGCTTCATTTACTTTAAACTTTTTTAAATGAGTTTTATTCTGTTTCCAAACATCAATAAAGACTTCCATTGAGGAATTAAATGCTCTAGAAACTTTAGCTTCAATTGTTAAAATACTACCGTTTGGAACAGGTTCGCCAAAAGAAACATTATTAACAGATGCAGTAACAACTACTTGCTCAGAATGCTTAATGGCAGCAATACTAGCTACTTTATCCATTCTAGCTAATAATTCGCCGCCAAAAAGATTATTTAGACTGTTAGTGTCTCCAGGCAAAACAATATCAGTCTGGATAGCCTTTGATTGTTCTGGTGTTTTAGAAGTCATTATATGAATGCTTTATGTTGTGACTTACCTTCCTTCAAAAATCCAAGCGTCTTTATTCTCTTTTTTTTGAATTAACCTGAGTTCTGAAACAGCTTCTTCTCTGTTTAAAAAACTATTAAATGCTACAGGACTTAAACCTTTTTCATTTAAGCTTAGCAAAGAAGCGTTATATCCTTTTTCTTTTAAATTGAAAACAAGATTTTTTGCGTTTTGAGGTACTCTAAAAGCTCCTGCTATAATAAAAAACTTTTTTTGTTTCATCTCAATATTAAGCGTTAGCGCAGGAAGAGTACCTAAATCAAATACTGCCTTTTGTACTTTAAGTTTCGTTTGATTTCTTACTTCTTGTTCAAAAGCAATTTCTTTGTTGATTAAATCATTTTTACCATTGATGTAAATGGAGGAAAGACCGATAACTAAACATACCCATATAGCTGCTTGGGCTAAATAATTTTTTTTCTTTTTTTCAAGTTTGAAGTAAGATGGAATTTCATGATTTTTATGACCTGAAAATGATTTGTGTTTTTCTGGGAGTGAAATAAAAACATCTGAAAGGCCAAATGACTCTTTCAAATGGTTTAGTTCTCTATTTGGTAAGAAAAGAACTTTTTTTTCCTCACTCATAAAAAGTTCTCCAATATTTTTTAAAACAATTGTTTCTGATTTTATTTTCTTAGTCCAAGAAAGTACGCTAAGGTGAATTTTTTTAACAGCATCATCATAACTTATGTTTAAACTTTTTGAGATTTCCTTTGCCAATAAACCATCGTTATCTTTAATCTGAGAATTGAATGATATTTGCTTAAAAGGGGGATAGAATTTTTCTTCCTTATAATCATAGCCCGCTGACTTATAATTACCTAAAAAACTCCCAAAACCAGGCACGGTTACACAATCATGGTCAAATAATAGTTTGCTAATATGATCAGAAAGCTGCATATATCAAAAATACATTTTTTTGATTTAAAATTTAGGCTTTAAAATAAATTTTTCAACAGTTAATTATACCCTAATTTTTGTCTAACTCTGTCTAGTACACCTTTGGCAACTATTGTAGCTTTATTTGCGCCAATTTCTAAAGCAGAATCAATCTCATTTATGTTTGTCATGAAATAACTAAATTTTTCTCTTTGGTCTTTATACTTAACTAATATATAATCCAATAATTCTTTTTTTGCATGACCATATCCAAAGCCTCCCATTTTATAATTTTCTTTTAAAACATCGATTGACTTTTGATCAGCAATGAGTGCATACAATTTAAAAACATTACAACTCATAAAGTCTTTAGGCTCATCAATTGGAGTGCTATCAGTTTCAATAGACATGATTTGTTTTTTAAGCTCTTTTTCTGGAAGAAAAATATCAATTGTATTACCTTTGGATTTACTCATTTTTTGCCCATTTGTTCCAGTTACATATTTTGTGTTTTCATTAATCTTTGGGCTAGGAAGAACAAATGTTTCTCCATATATATTATTAAATCTAGAGGCAACATCTCTTGTCATTTCTAAATGTTGTTGTTGGTCTTTTCCAACAGGGACAAAGTCTGCATCATATAGAAGAATGTCTGCGGCCATTAACATTGGATAAGTAAAAATTCCTGCATTAACATCGCTTAATCTGTCTGATTTGTCCTTAAAAGAATGTGCTAGGGTTAATCTTTGATAAGGAAAATGACAAGATAGAATCCAGGAAAGTTCAGTGGCAATTGCTACATCGCTTTGTCTATAAAAAATAGTTTTGTTGATATCCAGTCCAAAAGCCAACCATACAGCAGCTGTTGCGTATGTATTATGCTTCAATCTGTCTGCATCTTTAATCTGAGTTAAAGAATGTAAATCAGCAATAAAAAGAAACGATTCGTTTTTTTTATCATTAGCCATTTCAATGGCAGGAATTATCGCTCCTAAAATATTTCCTAAATGAGGTGTTCCTGTACTTTGAACTCCCGTTAAAATTCTTGACATACAAATATTATTAGCAACAAAAGTAATAGATTTAAAAAACATATTACTCATTTAGTTACTTTTACGTTATGCTTAAAATTATCAGAATCATTTTATGCGGGCTGTACAATGTTTGGTTTTACACTCTTGCTGGGATCACTATGATTGTTTTTTTGCCGCTTCTTTTTATAACTAGCTTAAAAGAAACTTGGTATCCTTATTTTTTCTGGTTTGCCAGAAATATCTGGTCTTCTGTAATTTTATACGGAATGGGTCTTATTCCCAAAATTGAGTATAAGGAACCCTTTGAAAAAGGAAAGAGTTACATGTTAGTAGCTAACCACAAAAGCATGATTGATGTGATGTTGATGCTTAAAGTTTGTAAATATCCTTTTGTGTTTGTTGGCAAAAAAGAGCTATTAAAACTTCCCGTTTTCGCATTTTTCTATAAAAGAGTTGCTATAATGGTAAACAGAGATAGTGCTAAAAGTAGAAAGGCTGTCTATGGTCATGCTGAAAGAAGGCTGAGCCAAGGCTTAGGAATTTGCATATTTCCTGAGGGTGCTGTATTTGGGCCAGATGTTAAACTTGCTCCTTTTAAAAATGGCGCTTTTAGGTTTTCTACAGATTTTCAAATGCCTATTGTCCCCATGTCTTTTTTGGATTGTGAAAGAAGGTATCCTTATCATTTTTCTTACAATCACTTTGTTGGTGGTCCTGGTGTTTTAAGGGTTAGGGTACACAATCATGTAAGCACAAAAGGTAAAGGGATTAGTGATATGGAAGATCTCAAAAAGGAGGTCTACGATTTAATATATAATGATTTGGAGGATTAAGCTTTTAACGCCTCTACAATTTTTGTCTCTAATTCTTCACAAAGGTCAGGATTATCATTCAAAATTGCCTTGACAGAATCTCTTCCTTGTCCTAACTTTGTTTCTCCGTAACTAAACCAAGAGCCGCTTTTGTCAATGATTCCATGATTGACACCAAGATCTATAATTTCTCCCATTTTAGAGATTCCTTTACTATACATAATGTCAAACTCACTTAATTTAAAAGGTGGTGCTACTTTATTTTTAACCACTTTTACCCTGGTTTTATTCCCCAATACATTTCCGTTAGTATCCTTAATCTGAGTAGATCGTCGAATATCTAATCTTACAGAGGAATAAAATTTAAGTGCATTACCACCAGTTGTCGTTTCAGGGTTGCCAAACATAACACCAATTTTTTCTCTTAACTGATTAATGAATATAACAGTACAGTTTGTTTTACTAATATTGGAGGTAAGTTTTCTTAGAGCTTGCGACATTAATCTTGCATGAAGTCCCATTTTTGAATCGCCCATCTCCCCCTCTATTTCGCTTTTTGGAGTTAAGGCAGCAACCGAATCAATAACAATAATATCAATTGCACCAGATCTTATTAAATTATCTGTGATTTCTAGCGCTTGTTCCCCGTTGTCTGGTTGAGAAATAATTAACTCATCAATATTCACCTTTAAATTCTGAGCATAAAATCTGTCAAAAGCATGTTCAGCATCAATAAAAGCAGCGATTCCTCCTGCTTTTTGGCATTCTGCAATGGCATGAAGAGTTAAAGTAGTTTTACCAGACGATTCAGGACCGTAAATTTCAATGACTCTTCCCTTTGGATAACCCCCAACGCCCAAAGCATAATCAAGAGTTAATGATCCGCTGGAAATTGATTCAATTTCTTCAGCTACAGCATCTCCCATTTTCATTACAGTTCCCTTACCATAGGTTTTGTCTAATTTATCTAAAGTTAATTGAAGTGCTTTTTGCTTAGAATCTTTGTCTTTACTCATAAGTAATTGAAATTAGGTTGGAAGCTAAAGTACAATATATTTGAATTAACTCATAATAGAAAAAGTTGGATTTTTGTTATAAAATATAAAGTATTAATTTCGCTTTTCAATGGAATTATACAATACGCTTAGCGCTAAGCAAAGAGCTGTTTTAATTGAAAAGGCAGGAGGCAAAAGACTTACTTTGTCATTTTACATATATCATGAAATTAAAAATTGTCAGCTTTTTAGAGATCACCTTTATTTGAAATGGAATGCGATTGATGTGTTAGGGAGAATTTATATTGCTGGAGAGGGAATCAATGCTCAGCTTTCGGTTCCGTCAAAATACTTTAATGATTTTAAAAAAAGTATTGACCAAGTCGATTTTTTAAAAAATATAAGATTAAATATTGCTATCGAACATGATAATCACTCTTTTTTAAAATTGAAAATTAAACTTAGAAATAAAATAGTAGCTGATGGACTAGATTCCTTAGAAATTAATTTAAATAAAAGTGGAAAACATTTAAACGCAACTGAATTTAATGATTTAGTTGAAAAACCTGAAACCCTTCTTGTTGACATGAGAAATCACTATGAAAGTGAAATTGGCCACTTTGAGGGGGCTATTTTACCTGATGTTGATAGCTTTAGGGAATCCTTGCCAATTATAGAAAAAAAATTAAGCGAATACAAAACTTCCAAAAATATTGTTATGTACTGCACGGGAGGAATCAGGTGTGAAAAGGCCAGTGCTTTTTTAAAACACAAAGGCTTTAAAAAAGTTTTTCAGCTCGATGGAGGTATTATTGAATACACACGTCAAGTAAAAGAAAGTGGGATTAAAAATAAATACATTGGTAAAAATTTTGTTTTTGATCATAGAAGAAGTGAATCTATTTCGAATGAAATTATTTCAGATTGCCATCAATGTGGAGAAAAATGTGATAAGCATATCAACTGTGCTAATGAGGCTTGTCACCTCTTGTTTATTCAATGTGAAAAATGTGCAAAACTTTACCAAAATTGCTGTTCTAAACAGTGTAAAGAAATAAATGATTTACCTCTTCAAGATCAAAAGAAACTTAGAAAAGGAAAAGGAAACAGTAATAAAATTTTTAAAAAAGGACGTTCCAAGGTTCTAAAATTCAAGAAAATATCTTGAAAAATAATTTTTGAGTTAGGCTCCTAAATTCGCTAACTTTAGATTTAATTAAAATTCAAAATGAGTTGTTCAAATTGCGGTACAGATTCTAATGGCACCCCCAAGGGATGTAAAAATAATGGAACTTGTGGTTCAGACGGTTGTAACAAAATGACTGTATTCAACTGGTTGTCAAACATGGAAATTGTTGGGGAGCCCGAACATGCTAACGTGTTTGAAGTTAGGTTTAAAAATGGTCGAAAAGAATTTTATAGAAATATTGATGAGATAAGTATTTCTATTGGTGATTTAGTTGTTGTAAAAGCCGAAAGGGGATACGACTTAGGTCATGTTACTCTAAAGGGAGGTCTGATTCAAGTGCAAATGAAAAAAAAGAAAGTCGATTCAAAAAAAGATTTACTTGCTATTGTTAGAAAGGCCACTCAAAAGGATATCGATTTATGGACTCAATCAAGAGAAAAAGAGGAGTCAATTAAAAAGAGGTCTAGAGAAATGGCTATTAGCCTTAAATTAAAAATGAAAATCTCAGATATTGAATATCAAGGGGATGGGTCAAAAGTTACTTTTTATTATACTGCAGCTGGCAGGGTAGATTTTAGACAGTTGATAAGAGACATGGCTAGAGCATTTAATACTCGAATTGAAATGAAACAAGTAGGGCTAAG
This sequence comes from uncultured Flavobacteriaceae bacterium, assembly GCA_938088195.1. GTDB lineage: Bacteria > Bacteroidota > Bacteroidia > Flavobacteriales > Flavobacteriaceae > MAG-121220-bin8. Next base: position 20,531 of record CALKEO010000064.1, read on the forward strand.
AGAAGAGGCTGCCAGGCTTGGTGGCATCGGTTCATGTGGAAGAGAATTGTGCTGTTCAACTTGGTTAAATGATTTTAGATCTGTAACCACCTCTGCTGCCAGGTATCAACAATTATCTTTAAATCCTCAAAAATTAGCAGGCCAATGTGGAAAACTAAAATGTTGCTTAAACTACGAGCTTGATTTTTACCAAACTGCCTTAAAAGGATTTCCAAAATCTAATACCAAAATTTTAACTGAAAAAGGTATCGCCTATTGTCAAAAAATAGATATTTTCAAAGGGCTACTTTGGTTTGTCTATAAAAATGATAGTGTCGATTGGTTTGAGCTAACTGTAGAAAAGGTAAAAGAAATAATTAAAATAAATGCGGCAGGAAAAAAAATCACAAGTCTTGAAGAATATGCCTCTGAAAATGAAGAAAGCGAAGATGTCGAATTTCAAAATGTAGTCGGACAAGATAGTTTAACAAGGTTTGACAAAAAGAAATTCAAAAAGAGACGCAAGAAAAAGGTGTAACCTAATGAAAAATTTAAATCTATTATATTTTGTTTTAATGTTTTTTTTAGTTGAATCTTGCTCTAATTCAAGTTCAATTAAAGTTCATGAGTTTACAAGTGGATGGAAAAATAGCGAAGTGGTAAGTTTTGATTTTGAAGTTGTTCATGATTTAAAAAAACATGATTTAAAAATATTTTTAAGACATGGTAAAAACTACGAGTTTTCAAATATTTTTATGATTACTGAACTTAGTTATAACAACGAAATTGTTAACGACACATTGGAGTTTATATTGAGTGAAAAAAGCGGTAAATGGCTCGGAGATAAAAAACTTTCAGTTGTTGAACATTTTCTTCCTTTTAAAAAGAATCTAAAACTCAAAAAAGAAATTCCATACAATCTAAAGATTAGAAATTCCATGAGGTTAAACAATGAAATTTCTCCTATTCAAAATTTAGAAAATATTTTAGATTTGGGATTGATAATAGAAACATCCAATTAAATGCCTAGAAAAGTAAAAAAAAGTAAGTCTATTCCAAAAAAATACAGATTGTTCTATTATGGATTCTGGCTAGTCTTTATTGTTGGTTTTTTAGGGGTTTTCACACTTTTTTATTCTGCCTCAACAGGAAGGCTTGGAGAAATGCCTGATTTTAGACAATTAGAAAATCCTAATACCAATTTAGCCACTCAAATTATTTCTTCTGATAATAGGTTACTTGGAAAATTTCATTTTGGAGAAAACAGAACACCAATAAGTTACAATGAACTCCCTAAACAATTAATTGATGCGCTAATTGCAACAGAAGACGAAAGATTCTATAGCCACTCTGGAATAGATTTTAAAGCAACTGTTAGAGCCGTCGTGTTTTTAAATAAAAGAGGAGGTGCTAGTACTATTTCCCAACAACTTGCCAGACAATTATTTGTGGGGGTTCGTTCCAAAAATATTTTTGAAGCTATTGCACAAAAAGCAAAAGAATGGGTGTTGGCAGTTAAATTAGAAAGGCAATACACAAAAGAGGAGATTATAACTATGTATTTAAACATCTATGATTTTGGGTATAATGGAGATGGAATAAAATCTGCATCAAATATTTATTTTGATAAAGAGCCTATCGAATTAAACGTTCAAGAGTCAGCCGCTCTTGTGGGTATGCTAAAAAACTCCTCTCTTTATAACCCTTTAAGAAGGCCAGAATTGGTTAAATCAAGAAGAAATGTCGTTTTTAACCAAATGTTAAAAAATGAATACATAAAAGAAAATGTTTTAGATTCTTTAAGAAGTTTGCCATTGGAAATTAAATACACGCCACAATCACACAGAGAAGGGCTGGCTACATATTTCCGAGCTTATTTACAAGAATTTATGAAAGATTGGGCGAATGAAAATAAAAAAGAAGACGGCTCAAAGTATAATCTTTATTTAGACGGTCTTAAAATCTACACGACTATTAACCATGAAATGCAGGGCTATGCTGAGGAATCTGTAAAAGCTCATATGGCTAATTTGCAAAGAGAATTTTTCAAACAAAACACACCTGAATTAAATCCAACTGCTCCTTTTTTAGATCTTGAGTCCGAAGATTCCATAAATATTTTTAAAAGAGCAATGAAAAGATCCGAAAGGTGGAGGAAAATGAGAAATTCTGGTAAATCTGAAGAAGAAATGTTTGATGCTTTTGAGAAAGAAGTACCAATGACAATTTTCTCTTGGAATGGTAATATTGATACCATAATGAAGCCTATTGATTCTATAAGATATTATAAACATTTTATGAGGGTAGGAATGATGTCAATGGAGCCGCAAACTGGTCATGTCAAGGCTTGGGTTGGTGGAATTAATTATAAACATTTCCAGTACGACCACGTAAAGCAAGGTAAACGA
>CALKEO010000065.1 GCA_938088195.1 uncultured Flavobacteriaceae bacterium
TATCCATATTGGGAGTTTGTAGTGTCCCATTGTTGTAAGCACTAACATCACCATATCCTAAGTCATCTAAATAAATCAAAACTATATTTGGTTTATCTTGAGTTTTCTTTTTTTCAATATTTGAACATCCAGTAAAAATTATTGAAACGAATAGAAAGGATATTTTAAGGAGTGTTGTTTTTTTCATTTCATAAATATAACAATTCAAGGTTCTGTTTTTTAGGTTTATTAGTTTATAAATAAGGGTAAAACATTCATATTTTTATTGAAATTATAATTTAATAATATTAATAACTATATTCAAAAATAAATTAATTACAATGTTCCAAAAACTAATATTTTTTTTACTTATCCTGCTAAGTTTTTTAATTATTGATGACCAAAATATAAAGGAAAATTCTCCAAATATCATTCTTATTTTGGCCGATGATTTGGGTTATGCTGATGTGGGTTTTAATGGATCAAAAGATATTATGACACCCCATTTAGATCAGATAGCTGCCAATGGTGTTGTTTTTAAAGAAGGTTACGTGTCTTATCCAGTTTGCGGACCGAGTAGAGCAGGGTTGATTACAGGAAGATACCAAGATGCTTTTGGATTTGGTAAAAACCCTTTGTTTGCACCAAAAGATTCAAATATGGGGCTCCCTTTATCCGAGCAAACTATTGCCGATATGTTGAAGCTTTCTAATTACAAAACTTTTGCAGTTGGTAAATGGCATTTAGGTGCTCATGAAACTTTAAGACCACTGAAAAGAGGTTTTGATGAGTTTTTTGGATTCTTGACTGGTGGTCATCGGTATTTTCCACACGAATGGGATTTAGAAGATGAAACTAAGGTTACTAGTCAAGGGGCTGCTTACAGAACTAAATTACTTAGAAATGAAAAACGAATTGAAGAAAAAGAATATTTAACAGATGCACTTTCTAGAGAAAGTGTAGATTTTATTGAAAGAAACTCAAACAATCCTTTCTTTATTTATTTGGCTTATAATGCTCCACATGGTCCCTTACAAGCAACAGATAAATACTTAAAAAGGTATGATCACATCAAAGAAAAAAACAGAAAAACTTATGCTGCAATGGTTAGTGCTGTTGACGATGGAGTTGGAGATATTATTTCTAAATTAAAAGAAAAGGGGATTTATGATAATACCATAATATACTTTTTATCTGATAATGGTGGAAGACTAAGAGGAGATTCTGACAATGGAGAATTAAGGGGAAAGAAAGGAAATTTATTTGAGGGAGGAATTAGAGTGCCTTTTGTTATGCAGTGGCCTGGAAAAATCAAAGGTGGTCAAATTTATAATAATCCTGTAATCTCTCTTGACATTTTTGCAACTTCAAAAGCTTTAACTTCACCCGAAATAAGTTCAAAAAATGAGTTACATGGAGTAAATTTAATTCCTTTTTTAACTGGAGAAAAGACACATGCTCCTCACAAGCACCTTTTTTGGAGAAATAATTTAATGCAAAATGATCCTAATCTAAGGGTTGAAGCATCAGCTGTTAGAAGCCAAAAGTTCAAGTTTATTAAAAACAAAGAAGCAGTTGCACTTTTTGACTTAAAAAATGATATTTCTGAAAAAAATAATCTAAAAAATCAAGAAACAGATGTTTACAATAATCTTGTTAATGAACACAAGAAATGGTTAAAAACTTTAAAGGATCCCATTTTTTTAGGGCTAATGGCCAACAAGCAATACAACAAATTAAACCCAGATCGATTTAAGTATTAACCTTCAAATATTAGCTCGTCTCGTTTTTATTTACTTTGCCAGAAATCTTATTTTTATTAATTAAAATTATTAAACTATCTACATATTTCTGGTCATAAAAAGGATTGAGTTTATTTGGAATTGGAGCGTTATTTTTGCTTCTCCAATTATTCAAATCTTTTAAAAGTTCAGCTTTTTTTTCCTTATTAATATTAATAAGATTTTTAGATTCTGAAATATCATTTTCTAAATTATAGAGCTCAAAATTATTATCCTCATAATAGTGGTGTAGTTTCCAATTATCTTTGATTATAACAGACCCAGGTCTTGTTCTAAATAATGGATCTGAACCACTATCTAAATGAATATTATATGGTTCCAGATAAATTGGGAAGTGAAAATATAATTCTCTTTTTTTAAAAGCTTTGGAATTGAAAATTGGTGTTAGATCTTCTCCATCTAAATTAATTGTCTCGTTGTATCCAATTATGCTTTTAATAGTAGGGTAAAAGTCAATATTAGAAATTCTTTCATCCGAGGTTGAACCGGCTTCTATTTTTTCTGGCCATGAGAAAATCATAGGAACTTTAATTCCACCCTCATAATATGATCCTTTACCAGCTCGAAGAGGGTATTGGTTTGAAATAGCTTTGATTCCACCATTATCAGATGTAAAAATAATTAAAGTGTTTTTGGATAAATTAAGTTTTTCTATTTTTTCTAATATTTTACCAATGTTTTCATCAAGTGATTGAATCATTCCAGCATAATCTTCACGATTGTGGTATTCATTAGATTCTTTATTACGGTATTTTTTTTCATACTCTGATTTAGATTGAATGGGTGTATGTACTGAGAAGAAAGGAACGTAAGCAAAGAAATTATTTCCCTTATTTTTTTCAATAAATTTAACTACCTCGTCACCTAATCTATCAGTAAGATACTCGTCTTTTGGTCCATTTGACATATTTGGATATTTGTAAGGAGAAAAATAGCTTCCTGGGCCTCCATGTTCGTTACCACCAATATTTATATCAAATCCCATTTGTTCAGGATAATAGCCTTTTGGCCCCATGTGCCATTTTCCAAAATGTCCTGTAGAATAACCCTTACTTTTTAGCATTTCTGGAAGTATAAAATATTCTAATTCTAATTTTGTTTTCGTTTTTATTGGAATAATTTTTCTTGTTTTTTTATTTCCTCTGTCCGAATTTTTAACCGAATAAATTCCATGAAAAGGGTGGTATTTTCCAGTAAGCATACTTGCTCTACTTGGAGCACAATTAGCCGAGGAGGCATAACCATTATAAAAAGTCATTCCACTTTTTGAAAGCTTGTCAATATTTGGGGTTTCGTAATAAGTTGAACCCATGTAAGAAAGATCTGACCATCCTAAATCATCTGCAACAATTAAAACTACATTTGGTTTTTCTTTGTCAACAATATTATTTTGACAGGAAAAAATAAATAATAGTAATATTAATATTTTACTTTTAAAATTATTCATTGTTGGTTAGGTAGTTTAGTCTTCTGTTTACTAATTTATTTTCAGTCTCAAACCATTTTTCAGGATAGAAACTTTTACTAAAATCTAATTTATAATTAGGGTTTTTTGTTTTAATCAATGCTAGTGAATTTAACATTAAATTAGCTTCGGTCTCAGATTTAGCATTTTTCAATAAATTATTTATTTTCTTAGAGTCAATGTTAAAATCATTAAGCATTAGATATTCTGCAGCTCTGATTTTTACTAAATTTTCAGAATCATTTTTAAATAAAGAATTTATTTTTTCTAAATGTTCTGAAGCTTCAAATCCAAAAGATGAACATGTGATCAGTCCCCAATATCTGACCCAGGGATTTTTATTGTTTAGTGATTCTGATATTTCATTTTTCACCTCATTATATGGTTGTAGGCTTAGATTGGCTGTTTGAATAAGTTTTTTAATTAGTTCTTTATTTTTTTGGCCAAAATCC
>CALKEO010000066.1 GCA_938088195.1 uncultured Flavobacteriaceae bacterium
AACAGCAATTTCAAAAAATAAAGATAAATTAATATTACCCTCAACTAAAGGAGTTTTGTAATGAAAATAGCTATAATTGATTATGGTGCTGGAAATACTCAAAGTGTTAAGTATGCTTTGAAAAGACTTGGTTGTAATGGGGTGTTAACCTCAGAAAAAGAAGTGATATCTAGTGCAGATAAAATTATTTTTCCAGGAGTTGGACATGCTAGTAGTGCAATGAATAAGCTTAAATCCAAAGGTTTAGACTTGTTAATTCCAGAGCTCAAGCAGCCAGTACTGGGTATATGTTTAGGTATGCAGTTAATGTGCAGCTTTTCTGATGAAGGAAAAACGGATTGTTTAAAAATATTTGATTGTAATGTAAAAAGATTTAACAATTCATTAAAAGTTCCTCAAATAGGTTGGAATACTGTTTTTGATTTAAGGGCCAATTTATTTCATTCAATTATTGAAAATGAATACATGTATTTAGTTCATAGTTATTATGTTCCGATAATAATAGACACTATCGCTAAATCTAACTACGGCATTAATTACAGTAGTGCTATTAAAAAAAATAACTTTACTGGCGTTCAGTTTCATCCTGAAAAAAGCGGAAGTAAAGGTGAAGTTATTCTTAAAAATTTTATAAATAATTAGTAATGAGAATAATTCCAGCTATAGATATCATTGAGGGAAAATGTGTAAGATTATCTCAAGGTGATTATAATAAAAAAACTATTTACAGTTCTAATCCATTTGAGATGGCTCAGCGATTTGAAGATCATGCTATAAGTTTTCTTCATTTGGTTGATTTAGATGGCGCCAAGTCAAGTAAGATTATAAATTATAAGATTTTGGAGCAAATTGCCTTAAAAACAGCTTTAAAAGTAGATTTTGGAGGTGGTTTAAAATCAATTGAAGATGTAAAAATAGCATTTGAGTCAGGCGCGTCGCAAATAACTCTTGGAAGTATTGCTGTTTCAGATCCTAAAATTTTTATTGAGTTATTTGAAAAATACGGGAAAGATAAAATAATTTTGGGTGCTGATTTTTTAAACAATAAAATAAAGACAAACGGATGGTTAAATGATTCAGGAAACGATCTTATGGATTTTTTAGAGTATTATATTTTGAAAGGAGTTAAATATGTTATTCCTACAGACATATCCAAAGACGGCATGTTAAGTGGACCATCTGTTGAAATTTATAAAGATATTCTTAAGTCGTTTAAAGATTTGAATTTGATTGCATCAGGGGGAATATCGACTATTAAAGACTTAGAAGAGTTAAAAGAAACAGGTTGTGAGGGTGCTATTCTTGGAAAATCTATTTATGAAAATAAAATTGAATTGAAAAGTTTAATGAATTTTATAGAAAAATAATGTTAGCTAAAAGAATAATACCGTGTCTTGATATAAAAGATTCTAGAACTGTAAAGGGGGTAAATTTTGTAGATCTTGTTGACGCTGGGGATCCGGTGGAACTTGCTAGATATTACTCTGAAAATGGGGCGGACGAACTTGTTTTTTTAGATATAACTGCAACTAAGGAAGGTAGGAGAGCATTTGCTAAACTTGCTGATGATATTTCTCGTAATATTAATATTCCTTTTACTGTTGGCGGTGGAATTAAAACAATAGAAGATGTAGATATTCTTCTAAAAAGTGGCGCTGATAAGGTTTCTATTAATAGTTATGCTGTTAAAAACCCTAATTTTATTAATGAATTAGCAATGAATTTTGGATCACAATGTGTGGTGGTCGCAATAGATGCTAAGTATGTTGATAATGATTGGTTTGTATTTCTTGTTGGAGGAAGAGTTAAAACAAACATTAAGTTGTTTGAATGGGCCAAGGAGGTAGAGGAGAGAGGAGCGGGTGAAATTTTGTTTACATCTATGGATCATGATGGTACTAAAAACGGATTTGCCTGTCACGTACTTGAAAAGTTATCGAAAGTGGTGAATATTCCTATCATAGCTTCTGGTGGGGCTGGAAAGATTGAACATTTCTACGATGTCTTTAAATCAGGAAATATTGATGCCGCACTTGCTGCAAGTGTCTTTCATTTCAATGAAATAGGATTAAATAATCTTAAAATTGAATTAAAAAATAACAATATACCAATACGATTATGAATTTAGATTATAATAAAAACAAAAACGGTTTAGTCCCCGCTATTATTCAAGATAATAATACACTTAAGATATTGATGCTAGGTTATTTAAATAAAGAATCCTTAAGTTTAACTTTAAGCACTAATGTTGTTCATTTTTATAGCAGAACTAAACAGAGAATTTGGAAAAAAGGTGAAGAAAGTGGAAACGAATTACATGTTGTTTCTTTAAAAGAAGACTGCGATAACGATACTGTGCTGATAAAAGTGAATCCAGTTGGTCCAGTATGTCACAAAGGAGATGATACTTGTTTTGAAGAAGTTAACAAATCAGAAAATTTTATTGAAATTTTAGAGGATGTAATTCAAAATAAGAAAAATAATTTAGAAGAATCCAGCTATATTTCAAATCTTTTTAAAAAAGGAACAAATAAGATTGCTCAAAAAGTAGGGGAGGAAGCAGTAGAAATGGTTATTGAAGCTAAAGATAACGATGGAAGATTATTTTTAAATGAGTCTGCTGATCTTTTGTTTCACTATTTAATTCTTCTTCAAGACAAGGGATATAAAATGAAAAATGTAATTGATGTTTTAAAATCGAGATCTAAATAATTTAGTTAAAGTAATTTTTCATTTTAACTCTTATTTCGTCTAAACATAAATTATTTATACTTCCAATAAGATTGTGCTCTATATTTTTTTCTGGAATGTAATTACCTTTTTTTATCGATTCAGATATTTTTATATAGGCATCTCTAAATGATAAGCCACTATTTACCAATTTATTAAGATTCTCTACAGTAAAGGAGTACTCATATTTTTTATCATCTAAAATATTTTCTCTAATCTTAATTTTCTTAATTGAATAACTAGTTAGTTCAATACATTTTTTTATTTCATTAATTCCTTGTATTATTCTTTCTTTTAAAAGTTGCATGTCTCTGTGATAGCCACTAGTAAGGTTTGTAGTAATAAGGTTTAATTCGTTTGTAATGGATTGAATTGCATTACATTTTCCTCTGATTAATTCAAATACATCAGGATTTTTTTTGTGAGGCATAATGCTTGATCCTGTCGTTAATTCATCTGGAAAAGAAATGAAATTTAATTCTTGAGTCATGTAAAAACATACATCAGATGAAAATTTCGATAATGTATTTGCTATTTGCGAAATCGCTATTGCTACAGATTTTTCGATTTTTCCTCTGTTCATTTGTGCAGCAACTACATTGAATTTTAAAGTCTCAAATTCTAATTCTTTTGTTGTGTAATTTCTATCAATTTTAAATGAACTTCCATAGCCAGCTGCGCTTCCCAAAGGGTTTTGATTATTAATTTTATAGGCAGTGTTCAAGTATAAAATATCATCTATTAAACATTCAGCATATGAAGAAAACCAAAGACCAAATGAAGATGGCATAGCTACTTGTAGGTGAGTGTAGCCAGGTAATAAATGATTCTTATTCTTATCAGCTAAATTTATTAATGTCTCAAATAATTCTTTGATACTATCTTTAATTTCTTTTATTTGATCTTTTAAATAAAGTTGAGTTGCAACAAGCACCTGGTCATTTCTTGATCTTCCAGTGTGAATTTTCTTTCCAATATCTCCCAATTTTTTTGTTAATATAAATTCAATTTTTGAATGAATGTCCTCAAATTCATCTTCAATAATAAAATCACCTTTTAATATTTGAGTATTTAAGACATTTAACTCATCAACTATCAAATTCATTTCATTGTTTGAAATAATTTTCGACTTATTTAACATTTTTGCATGAACAATAGATGCCTTAATATCATATTTTGCTATGTACAAATCATATATTCTATCGTTGCCAACAGTAAATTTTTCAATTTTTTTGTTAAGAAGGTCATTTTTATTCCAAAGTTTCATAATTGTAATTTTTAAATTATTGTATTTAATAGTTTTATATAAATGGGAATGGCATTTTTAATTTCGTTTATATAAATAAATTCATCAGCAGTATGAGATCTTTTTGAATCTCCTGGGCCAATTTTTATTGATGGAAATGAAATTTTAGACTGATCTGATAGAGTAGGAGACCCATATTTTTCAATTTGAATACTATCCCCTGCTTTAACTATTGGATGCTCTATATCAATTGATGAAGAATTTAGATTTAATGATCTTGGCTTAACTCTACAAGGAGCATCTTTTTTTAGTATTTCGTAAATTTCTTTATTAGTATATCTATCATTCACCCTAACATCAAGAACTATATTTAACTCTGAGGGAACTACGTTATGTTGATTACCCGAATTTATTTGAGTTATTGTAGCTTTTGTATCACCAAGAAAATCTGATTGTCTATTAAAGTTTAGATTTTTTATCCAATTTAACACAGTTATTGATTTAAGTATAGGATTATCATTATTTGGATGAGCAGCATGACTTGCAGTTCCTTGCACATGTAAATCAAATACTACAAGTCCTTTTTCAGCTACAGCCATTTTCATTAGAGTAGGTTCACCAATAATTCCAAAATTTATTTTTGGTAGAACGGGAATTATCGAGCTAATCCCATTATCCCCTGAACATTCCTCTTCGGCAGAAGCAAGTAATATGAGGTTATATTTTAAATTTTTTTTGTTGAATAGATAAGTAAATACTCCAATTAATGAAACTAATGCTCCACCTGCATCGTTACTTCCAAGGCCAAATAATTTTCCATTTTCAACGATACTTGAAAAGGGGTTTTTAGTGTACCCTTTATTTGGTTTCACAGTATCGTGATGAGAATTTAAAAGAATTGTAGGTTTTTTAATATCGAAAAATTCATTTTTAGAATAGACATTGTTTTTAATTCTCTTACAAGGAATGTTGTGATCGTAAAACCATTTTTCAATTCTACTAGCACTTTTGTCTTCATGAAAAGAAAATGACTCAATAGATATTAAATCTTTAAGTAACTCGATTGATTCAGAAATTATTTTTTCCATTAGTTAAGAGTTAGTTTAGTACAGTCTTTTTCATTTTTTATTATGTCGTGGTCTCCTATTAAAATATTTTTAACTCCTTTTTTAAGGGCATTAAAACAATTCTCGATTTTTGGAATCATACCATTAGTTATGATGTTTTGATTTATCAAACTTTCATAATCATTTATATTTATAGAATTAATAATTGTTGAGGAGTCGTTTTGATTAGTTAAAACCCCTCCTTTATCAAAGCAAAATTTTAATGTAACGTTATAAATTGATGATAATTCTATTGCAAATTTTGAAGCAATAGTATCTGCATTTGTATTTAATAATTGACCATTTCCGTCGTGTGATAGTGAGCAAATAACAGGATGAATATTTGTTTTTATTAAATTATTTATAAAATTGACATTAACCTTAGTAATATCACCAACAAGACCAAAATCAATATCCTTTATTTCTCTTTTTTTAGATTTAATTAAATTACAATCTGCCCCAGAAAGACCGATTGAATTACAGTTTAATTTTTGAAGCTGAGCTACAATTTTTTTATTTATCAAACCAGCATAAGTCATAATAGCAACGTCTAAGGTTTTTTTATCTGTAATTCTTCTTCCTTTTATAAATTTTGGAGGAATTCCTAACCGAACCATATAGTTTGATGCTATTATTCCGCCTCCATGAACTAATATTTTTTTTTCTTCAATTTTTGAAAAATTATTTAAGAATGTTTTGAAAATCTTATTATCATTCAAAACTGCTCCACCAACTTTGATTATAGTTAATTTATCCTTCATTTAATATTATTTTTTTTAAAATAGTTTGAGCTGCATACGTTCTGTTATTAGCTTGATTAATTACTAAAGAATAATTAGAATCTAAAACCGCATCTTCGACTACGACATTTCTTCTAACAGGAAGACAATGCATGAATTTTGCATTATTTGTTATTTCCATTTTTCTTTTATTTATCATCCATTTATTATCATTGATCAAAACTTTTCCATAATCATTATAGCTCGACCAGTTTTTAGCATATATAAAATCTGCATTTTTGAAAGCTTCCTCTTGATTATGTGTCACATTTATTCCCTTTGTTATTTTTGGATTTAAATCATATCCAACGGGGTTTGTGATAACAAGGTCATAATTACTCATTTTAGCCATATTTATAAATGAATTTGCTACTGCGTGAGGAAGTGATTTAGGGTGTGGTGCCCATGAAATTACTATTTTGGGATTAGATTTGTTCTTATGCTCCTCTATTGTAATAGCATCTGCTAATGCTTGAAGAGGATGAGCACAAGAGCTTTCTAAATTTATAATTGGAACTGACCCGTATTTTACGAATGAATTTATTATTATTTCACTTTCGTCATGATTTTTATTTTTTAATTCAGCAAAGGCTCTAATTCCAATGATATCACAATATTGAGATATTACTTGAGCAGCTTCTTTAACGTGTTCAGCTGAGTTTTTCGACATAATTGTCTTTTCTTCAAATTCAATCTCCCATCCTTCATTGTTAAAATTCATAACTATCGTTTCCAAACCAAGCATTTTAGCTGCTTTTAGTGTACTCAGCCTGGTTCTTAGGCTGGAATTAAAAAAAATTAGACCTAGCGTCTTATTAATGCCTATTTTTTTGAAGGAATAAGGATTGTTTTTAATTTCTATGGATTCTTTAATAAGACCCTGATAATCCTTAACATTATTAATATTTATAAAATTTTTCATTCTAATTCAATTGTTAGAGCATTATACAACATGTCAATATGGTGTTCAGTTATATTTAAAGGAGGCAAAATTCTTAGTAATTTTTTATTAGCACTTCCACCTGTAAAAATACTGTGTTTAAAGATTAGGTTTTTTCTAAGTTCTTTCGCATCGAAATCAAATTCTAGTCCTAACATTAACCCTCGTCCTTTTATTTTTTTTATGGACTTAATTTTAGATAATTTATTTTTAAAATATTCCCCTAAGTTTTTACTGTTTTTCAATAGATTCTCTTCCTTTAAAGTATTAAGAACTGATAGAACTGCTGAACATGCTAAATGATTTCCACCAAATGTAGTTCCAAGCATACCGTATTTTGCTTTTATTTTTTTATTAATTAAAACTCCGCCAACAGGAAATCCATTTCCCATTCCTTTGGCCATTGGAATAATGTCAGGTTTTATATCGTGTTTTTGAAACGCAAAAAAATCTCCTGTTCTTCCAAAACCAGATTGAACTTCATCAGCAATTAAACAAATATCATACTTATCACAAGTTTCTCTTAGAAACTTTACAAACTCAGTATCTGGCTCGTCAAGTCCTCCAACCCCTTGAATTGATTCAAATATTATAGCACTAACATCACTCTTGGATACTTCTTTTATTAATGACTTTTTATCATTAAACTTTAAAAAAGTAACATCAATTTTAGTGTTTAATTTAGTTTTTATATTTTGATTATCTGTAGCGCTCAAAGCAGCATTACTTCTTCCATGAAAAGAGTTTTTAAATGCAATTATTCTTGATTTGTTGTTATGAAATGAAGCGATTTGAAGAGCATTTTCATTTGCTTCCGCACCAGAGCTGCACATGAATAATTCATAATCTTCGCAATTTGATTGATCAATAAGTTTTTTGGCAACTTTTTCTTGCAGATCATTAATTATATAATTTGAATAGAAGCCAATTTTATTCAACTGATTGGATAAGCTACTTATATAATTTGGATGACTGTGCCCAATTGAAATTACAGCATGTCCGCCATACAAGTCCAGAAATTTATTTCCTTTTTTATCAAACACATAGCATCCTTTAGCATGCGAGGGTGTCATTTCATATAATGGATAGACTTTAAATAAACTCATTTTTATTGATTTGATATGTTATTAATTTTTTGATAAGAAGCTTCTAATCCACTTATTAGTGCCGAGCTAAGCCCTTGATTCTCCATTTCGATAAGTCCTTTAATAGTACATCCGCTAGGTGTAGTGACCTTATCAATTTCTTCTTCGGGATGTGATTTATTTGTTTTTAACAAACTAATCGCCCCCAGCGCTGTGTTGAGAGACATCTCTAAGGCTTGATTTGATTCAAAGCCAAGTTGTACTCCTCCTTGAGCAGTTGCTCTAATTAACCTCATCCAAAAAGCAATTCCACTTGCACATAAAACAGTAGCGGATTGCATGTCTTTTTCCTCAATTAAAAAGCTTTCTCCTAAATTGTTAAAAATTGCCTCAGCTACTTTTAATTGTTTTATCCCAATCTCATTACTACAAAGACATGTTACAGACTTTCCTACAGAAATGGCAGTGTTGGGCATGCTTCTTACAACACTGATTTCAGATCCAATTAAACTTTCAATAGAATTTATTGAAAGACCAGTTATTGTAGAGATAATAGTATGTCTTTTGGTTATCGAACTTTTTATTTCATTTGCAATTTTTTCAAATTGATTTGGCTGAACTGAAATAATAATAAAGTCTGAGTTTTTTACTGCTTTAATATTATCATTGGTTACAGAAACGCAAGGAATATCTTGCCATTCATTTAGAGATGAAATATTTTTCTTTGTTAAATAAAGGCTAGTAAACATATCGTTAGCAAGCAGGCCTTTAGCGATACTTGTTCCAAGATTTCCGGTTCCTATGATTGAAATTTTCATTTTTTTAAAATATTGAGCTTTTTAATTTTAGTCCTGCTTCTTCATTTATATTGAACATTAAGTTCATGTTTTGTATGGCTTGTCCTGAGGCACCTTTAATAAGATTGTCAATTATTGAGGTCACCATAATTAGGTCTTCATTTTGATGTAAATGGATTAAACACTTATTTGTATTGATTACTTGCTTTAAATGAATCTCATTTTTAGAAATAAATGTAAAAGTGTCATTTTTGTAATATTCTTTGTAGAGTATTTCTAAATCTGATAATTTTAAAGAGCTTTTAAAATAACTGGTGCAAAAAATTCCTCTTGTAAAATCTCCTCTTAATGGAACAAAATTGATTTTATTTTTTTTGTTACTTAAATTATTAAATGAATAATTTATTTCAATTAAGTGTTGATGAGTAAAAGGTTTATACCACGATATATTGTTGTTTCTCCAACTAAAATGTGTGGTCGGACTTGGTTTTATTCCAGCTCCTGTACTCCCTGTTATTGCATTTGTATGTATTTCACTTTCAATTAAATCCTTTTCAATTAATGGTAGTAGTCCCAGTTGAATAGCTGTTGCAAAACATCCAGGATTAGCAATGTTATTTGAATTGATAATTTTTTCTTTTTGAAGTTCAGGCAAACCATAAGTAAAATTTCTACTGTTTTTTGAATTTGAAAATGATGATTCGAGTCTAAAATCTTGACTTAAATCAATAATTTTAATTTCATTATTTAATTTGTTTTTTTCTAAAAAATCAATTGAGTTCCCATGACCCAAGCATAGAAATAAGACATCAATATCGTTATTGATTTCTTTTGAAAATTTCATTTCAATTTCCCCTTCCAAATCCTTATGAATATCTGAAATATACTTTCCTTCATAAATCTTACTGTTAGCAAAAATCAATTCACAATTAGGATGGTTGATAAGTAACCTTATTAGTTCACCTCCAGTATATCCAGAGGAACCAACGATTCCAACTTTAATTTTACTTTGATTTATTGACATGATGGTAAATTTTATTTTGATTAGACATGATTTTAATGAAACCTTTAGCATCTTGCGCTGTCCACTTCTTATTTAACTCGCCATACGATCCAAATCCATTATTCATTAAATCATTTTTTGATTTAATTCCGTTTAGTTCAAACCTGTAGGGATGAAGAGTTACATAAACTTCTCCGCTAACGTTTTTCTGACTACTTTCCAAAAAAGCTTCAATGTCTCGCATTACTGGATCTAAATAATGACCCTCATGGAGATGCATACCAAAAAAACTGGACATTTGTTCTTTTTGATACTGTTGCCATTTAGTCAAAGTATGTTTTTCCA
Organism: uncultured Flavobacteriaceae bacterium; assembly: GCA_938088195.1. Lineage (GTDB taxonomy): Bacteria > Bacteroidota > Bacteroidia > Flavobacteriales > Flavobacteriaceae > MAG-121220-bin8. The sequence continues at coordinate 10,032 of CALKEO010000066.1, forward strand.
GTAGGTGATGGGCTTTTAAAATTACAATTGGTCCACCTGCTTCAAAGCCTACTCTTCCTTTTATTCCAATTATAGTATCCCCGACGTGTATATCTCTTCCAATACAATAGTTATTACATTTTTCAGATATCAGTTCTATAGCAGTTACAGGATCGTAGTTTTTTCCATTAATTTCAGAAATTTCTCCATTTTTAAATGATAAAGTCAATTCCTCAGATTGATTAGATTTTAATTGACTCGGGTAGGCGTTGTTTGGTAACTTTTTGTTTGATGTTAAAGTTTCATCTCCACCAACACTAGTTCCCCATAAACCTTTATTAATTGAGTATTTTGCTTTTTCCCATTCAATATTTACTCCATTAGCATGTAAAAATTTTGTTTCATCTTCTCTTGTTAAACTATTGTCTCGAATTGGAGTTATAATTTCTATTTCAGGTGCTATGATTTGAAACAGCATATCAAACCTGACTTGATCATTTCCAGCTCCTGTACTTCCATGAGCGATGTGAGTAGCATTATTTTTTTTAGCATAATTAATAATTTCAATAGCTTGAACGGTTCTTTCAGCACTCACTGAAAGCGGGTAGGTGTTATTTCTAAGCACATTACCATAAATTAAATACTTGATTATGTTATTGTAATAAAACTCAACAGCATCAATTAAATCAAATTTGAAAGCACCAAGTTCAATTGCTTTTTCTTTAATTGATTTTATTTGAGTCGTTGTAAATCCTCCAGTATTGATACATACTGCGTGAACTTCGTTTTTTTCTTGAGACAGTTTTTTTAAACAATATGAGGTGTCTAATCCTCCGCTATAGGCTAATACTATTTTTTTCATATTTAATTTTTATTTGGGTCATAAAGCATTCCGGTACAAAGGCACATTTCTCTCTTGGTTCTATTAAGTACATCATAATTTTTACATGTAGAACATCCTTTCCAAAAAGCTTCGTCATCAGTCAGTTCAGAAAATGTAACAGGTTTGTAGCCTAATTCATAATTTATTTTCATGACTGGGAGCCCTGTTGTTATTCCAAATATTTTAGCATTTGGATATTTATTTTTTGAATGTTTGAATGTTAATGTTTTTATTTTTTTTGCTAATCCTTTTCCTCTAAATTTTGGAGAAACTATTAAACCTGAATGAGCAACATATTTTCCATGCCCCCATATTTCTATGTAACAGAATCCTGCAAACTCATTGTTTTCTATAGCAATTATAGCATTGTTGTTTTCAATTTTAGTTTGAATATACTCAGGAGATCTCAAGGCAATACCAGTTCCTCTAACTTTAGCAGAGGATGCTATGTTTTGAGAAATGACATTACAATATTTAATGTGTTTTAAAGAAGCAATAAGAATTTCCACGATGATTTAAAAAAAAATTAGACTAAGATTGAATTTGAAATGAAACTGGACTCACCTAGTTTCTTAAATAGAAAGATACCCAAGAGGGCGGGCGCGACGTGGGGCGGGCTTTGTAGAAATAGTAAATGATCTATTTAAAAAATTCATTAGACAAATATTATAAAAAAAAATTAAATCAAACAAATTGATTGATGTTTTTATTACCAAAGAAGAATAGCAGTTAGTAAAACACAAAAAGCAAATATGGAATAAAAGAAAGCAAATCTACTGTCTTGTAGGCTTTTAAAATATGGAGATTCAACGGATTTGTACATGTACTTTCCATCCACATTAATTCTTTTAAAGGTGCTTTGTTGAAGTAGTAAAACAAGAATATTAAATACAACCATCGCAATAATTAAATTATTTATAGCATCAGCTTTAGTGAACACATTAACAACAGGAAGAACTTCATATACAAAGGCACTACTACCAATGGCTCCAAAAATTCCACCCACAGCCAAGCTAATTCTTGAATCCAGATCTTTAAGTGGAATTAGAAAAACTAAACAGGATATTAAAAATGATAACAAACCTCCTGTGAAAATTTTGAAGAATAAAACAAGACCACCTCTTTTTACTTTTAATTCAAATATTAGTGATTGAAGAACTTGTGGTCTCATTACTTCAGGTGCTGTATTGATTCTTTCAGTGCTGATTTCTTTATACTCAGATCTATGATCGATTCCTACTATTGTATACCCAGGTTTAAGATTACGCATATTTTCTTCAAACGTACTAGCAAATGCTTTACTGGGTTTTAATAACACTAAAGAAGTATCTACAGTTGTTGTGAATTCATATAATAGCTTCTGAGTGTCAAATGGGTAGTTAGCTAAATCCCATCTGTGATCAAATTCAGAGTCTATTAACCTAGCTTCTTTAGTTATTTTATCACTATAAAACAGAATCGAATCAGAGGGTATTTCGTATTGTTGTTTTGCTGGTTCTCCAATAGATCTAAGTTCACTTTCTCTTAGTACATGTTGATAATAATCCGAGTGAGTCATGTCCCATACCTCACCATTACTTGGCTGAATCCATTCAAAAGGGTATTCACTGTAGGAGGTAAAAGAGTGAACCGAGGTAAAAATATCATTTTTAACATCAAAACTTTTCAAATCATAAAAATCTAGACTTAAATCATATACAAGTGGCCATTCCAAAGTGTCTTGTTCGGTAAGCAGTATGTAGGGGTAAAAATCTCCAGACCGTTGGTATTCTCTTAAAGTTTTAGGTTTTTCAACAATTGAATCGTTTGATATTTCGTTTTCTATTTCAGTTTCTGCTATTTCTTCTTGAGAAAAAGAAGTGCTGAAAGAAAGCAAAAAGCTAATTGTTAGTGCTAGGGTAGTGGCAATATGATTTAATTTGCTTTTCATATTATTATACAAACTTATTAATAATATTCTTACTAAGTTATTTTATGTTTTATAACATAAAATAAGTGTATTGTAGCACAGGACTGGATTGTCAAGGGAAGATAGAGAGAGAAGTCTTTATCTCAGAGGACATTCATTACTATCCTAACCCAACCCAGGATGATGTGAGAGTACACATAGGAGGGAAGGACAGCACAGTAATGGTTAGTGTGTTTAGTGAGAAGGGTTCATTGATTTATCAAAGGGAACAACAAGTTCAGGACGTCTCACGACTGACAGAGATTGATCTGGCATTACAAATTACAGGAACTTATATAGTAACTTTGGAAGGACCAACGATTAGAAAAACATTTAAAATCGTGAAAAGATAATTTTCATGAATTTATTTTATGTTCAATTCTAACTCCAAAAGTAAATCAAAAACTAAATCTGATAGCATGAGTACTCATGCGTAAATAATAGATAGTAAATTATTTATTTGTACATTGAGGAAAAATCAAAAAAACATATTATGAAAAAAACAATTCTAATACTCGCTTTATTTCTATTTACATTTAATTCTTATTCTCAATTTGGAATTAGCTTAGGCTATGCAAGTTCCAAAGCAAAAATTTCTGGATCTTCTTTAGGAGGTTTGTCCCTCAATTCTGAAAATATAAGTAGCTTTTCATTGGGATTACTCAATAATTCATCATTAAGCGATGCTACAGCTATTGAATATGGTGTTGTTGTTGGACTTGCAGATGGTTCAAATTCATTAGGCATTCCGTTAAATCTTAAATATTATACAAGTGGTGAGCAATCTGGTTTTCATATTATTGGAGGAATTGGACTTGGCATGGCATTAGGAGATGTTGATACTGAAACACTTAAAAAAACAACATTTTCCGGAGGATTAGGTCTTGGTTTTGACTTATCTTCTAATATTTCTGCGAGAGTATCATATTCAACACAATTAAATAATTCTTCTAACATAGATGGGTTAACATTAAAAGGAAGTGGAATAGGTATAGGAGTACAATATTGGTTTAAATAATAATTTATACAATAAACTTTATATATTATGAAAAATACAATTTTTACGTTACTGCTTTTGTTTGTTTGTGTTAATATTTTTTCTCAAACTAAACTATTTGTTCATCCAGATGGAGATAACTATGCTGCTAATACTGCAACTATAGCTCTTATTCCTCTAAATGTTCAGGTCAAACTAAGACCAAAACAATTGAAAGACTTTACCTCAGAACAAATTGTAGAAATGGCTCACGATGAATCATTGGATATTCAAAAAGGGATGCATTCTTGGTTTTTAGCAAGACAAAAAAGGGGTGAACTTAGAGCTAAAATTCAGACTCCTGCTAGAACAAATGCATTACTCAAAAGAGCAGGAGTTGACATCTTCGCTGCAGATGAATATTTACCCAGCGAATTGGGTGAAATATTAGGCGTTGATTGTATTGTAATGGGTTCGTTTGAAACATCTAAACCAATGTCTTCAGCTGCAAGTTTAGGGTTAGGTTTGTTAACTGGAGGATTCGGTTCAACTCAGGCAGCATTAGCAAATATTGATTTTTATGACACAAGGGATGATGAACTTGTGGTAAATTATTTAAAAAAAATAAAGGGTGGGCTAGGTTCTGATTCTCAAGATTTAATTAACGTGCTTATGAGAAAAGTTACAAGACGAATTCCTTATACAAAATTCTAAATGTATTTTAAATTTTTACTAATTCTTTTTTCTATTTCTGTATATACTCAACAGGGATATAAATCTAATCATAGTAACACAACTCTCAAGGGCTGGTCATCTTCGAATGAATTTAATAAACCTGATGTAGAAGCTGTCGATTTCAATATATTAAAAGACAAGTATTTAAATAAAAAAATAACTACACTTAAATTTTCTAAAGAATTTAGGGAATATAGGTATCAAAATTTTTATTTTGATAAAAATCTCAAGAGATCTATGAAGGACAGAAAATCAAATGGATGGAAACAAATTTCATCTAATGGAAGTTTTGGAACCTTAGCATTTTATAGAGGAAATAGCAATTATCAAATTTTATTTGGAAGAATTTTTGTTGTAAAAAAAATTACTCCAATTGTTGAAATTAAACATGTAGCTAAAACAGATGATTCTAACTACATTTTTGAATTAAATAACAAAGAATTAGGTACAATATATTATGAATTTAACTCTAAATTTAAAGAGAATATTGAAATAGAATTGTTTAAAAACTAGTTAATAAATCTAATTACCGCATTAAAAAAATTAAAAAAACCTCAATTATATTCTGAATGAGGTGCTTTGTTTATAACTCATATTTTATTATCAGAAAGAAAATATCTATTTTTGAATAAATATAAATTTATACATGGCTAAATCGCAACAAACTTTTAATAAATTAGAAAAAGAGAAAAAACGTAAAAAAAAGAAGGAAGATAAAAGAAAGAAGATGTTAGCTCGTAAAGAAGCTAAGGAAAGTGGAGATCTTGTTACTAATGAATTTGTTTACGTAGATTACAACGGAAATTTTACAGATACACCACCAGATCCTGCTGAAAGAGAAAAAATTAATGCTAAAAGCATTGTAATTGGTGTTCCAAAGCGTGAAGCTGTTAAAACAAGTGGTTTTATTGGTAAAGTCAATTTCTTTGATCATTCTAAGGGTTTTGGCTTTATTATTGACCCAGAGACACAAGAAAAGTTTTTTGTTCATATTAGTGAATGTATTGATGAAATTACGGAAGGAGATAAAGTTGAGTTCGATACAATCAAAGGAGCCAAAGGAATGAATGCTATTAAGGTAAAGAAAGTTTAACATAATTGAACTATAATTTATATTATGTTAAATCGTATTATAAATAAATAATAATGTATTTATGAAAAAAAAGATCCTATACTCCCTGTTATTAATTGTTGCAATTTTCTTAACGTACGTAGCATATTTGATTAATAATCCTGTCAGTCCTTTATTAACTGCTTCTTATGCTGAAAAAAATAAGGATATTACTGTAACCTACAGTGCTCCATTTAAAAACGGTAGATTAATTTTTGGTTTAGAATCTGAATCACCTTTAGTTCCTTTTAACAAATATTGGAGAACAGGAGCAAATAGACATACCATGATAAAAACCAGTACAGATTTAATTTTTGCAGATAATGTCTTAAATTCCGGCGAATACTCAATGTATACTGTTCCTGGTGAAAATAAATGGGATATAACTTTTAATTCTACTAATGCATATTTTGGAATTTCTCAACCAGATTCCAAAAAGGACTTATTTACAATTTCTGTTCCATCTAATAAGTTGGATACAACTGTAGAGCAATTTACTATTGATTTTATTCCATCACCCCCTGGTGGTCCTTCATCTACTGCAATCAGACTTAGATGGGATTTAACTGAAATAGTAATTCCATTTAACTAATCCATGTTTTTTTCTTTTAAAAATTTTTTAAAAGCTTCCGTTTTCCTTTTATCAATTTTAGTTGTTTTATTAATATTTGGTGGTATTTCTTACTATGTAATTGATAAGATACAGATTAAAAATAATCTAATGGATATTGAAGAATACTCTCCAATATCTAGTCTAGTAGTTCCTGAAAATCCTACAAATAAATCAAAATTCCCTTTTATAGATGTACACAGTCACCAATGGAATATGGCAGTTAATGATCTTTCTAGTTTAGTTAATGAAATGGATAGTTTGAATATGAAGTTTATGATTAATTTAAGTGGTTCTGGTTTTGCAACATTTTCTGGAAACCAAGCGTTAATGGATTTGAATCTTGAAAAGTCGTTGGAAAATGTTAAAAATAACTTCCCCTCTAGATTTGGTGTTTTTGTAAATTTGAAATTTAATAATTTTGATGATGAAAAATTCCCTTCAAACATTAAAAAATCATTGATTGATGCGTCAAATAAAGGAGCTATTGGACTTAAAATTTATAAAAATTTAGGACTAGATCTAAAAGATTCAAAGGGAAACAGAATTAAAATTGATGATAAAAGGTTAAATGTTATTTGGGAAACATGCGCTGAACTTGGTATGCCCATTCTCATTCACTCTGGTGAGCCCTCCCCTTTCTTTGATCCTGTAGACAAATTTAATGAAAGATGGCTTCATGCTAGGCAGCGTCCAAGAAGTTTTAGGCCCCCTGAAAAATACCCTTCATTCAAAACTGTAATGAAAGAACAGTTTAATATGTTCAAAAATAATCCCAATACAATATTTATTAACGCACATATGGGATGGATGGCGAATGATTTAGATAAGTTAGCCAATCATTTAGATAGTTTGCCAAATGTTTATACTGAAATAGGTGCAGTAATTGGTGAATTAGGAAGACAACCAATTAGAGCAAGAAAATTCTTTATTAATTATCAGGACAGAGTCATGTTTGGAAAGGATAATTATAAAAAGTCTGAATTTGATGTTTATTTCAGAGTTTTAGAAACAGATGACGAATATTTTGATTATTACAGAAAAAGACATGGTTTATGGAAAATGTATGGTCTTAATCTTCCAGATGAGGTGTTGAAAAAACTTTATTATAAAAATGCATTAAAATTATTCCCATCAATCGATAGTGAGTTATTTGAACAATAAATACCCTTCTCTTTTTATTATTGTTGTTTTGTAAATTGATTATTTGTGATTAACTATGCAATATTATAAAATACTGTTATGATTATTGGTGTTCCTAAAGAAATTAAAAACAATGAATATAGAGTTGGATTGACTCCTTCGGGAGTAAATTCTTTTATTTCTAATGGTCATACTGTTTATGTACAAAAAGAAGCCGGTCAAGGAAGTGGTTATTCTAACCAATCATACTTGAACGCCGGTGCTAAATTATGCAGTTCAATTGATGAAATATATTCTATTTCTGAAATGATAATTAAAGTTAAAGAGCCATTAAAAAAAGAATACAATCTTATTAAAAAAGATCAAATAATTTATACTTTTTTTCATTTTGCTGCTTCAAAGGAATTAACAGAAGCAATGTTAAAAAGTCATGCCATATGCATAGCATATGAAACCGTTCAAAACATAGATGGTTCACTACCTCTTCTCACTCCAATGTCAGAGGTTGCTGGAAGAATGGCTACTCAACAAGGAGCTAAATTTTTAGAAAAACCTCAGAGTGGTCATGGTATACTTTTAGGTGGTGTTCCAGGTGTGAATCCTGCCAAAGTTATTGTTTTGGGAGGAGGTGTTGTTGGAACACAAGCCGCAAAGATGGCTGCCGGTTTAGGTGCAAATGTTACGATTTTTGATATTAGCTTAGATAGATTAAGAAAGTTAGATGATATAATGCCTGCAAATGTTAATACTCAATTTTCAAGTAGATACAACATATTAGATGCGATTAAGTCTGCACATCTAATAATTGGAGCTGTTCTAATTCCTGGAGCGAAGGCTCCAAATTTAATCACAAAAGATATGTTAAAACATATGAAAAAAGGCGCTGTTTTAGTCGATGTAGCAGTTGATCAAGGTGGTTGTTTTGAAACCACACACCCCACTACTCACAAAGAGCCAACATATATAATTAATAACGTATTACATTACTGTGTAGCAAATATTCCAGGTGCTGTTCCTGTAACTTCCACTGAAGCTTTAACAAATGCAACAATTTCTAGAGGCTTAGCAATTGCTAATAAAGGTTGGATAAGTGCATGTAAAGATGACTTGTCTTTAAAATTGGGTCTTAATATTATTAGTGGAAAAATTGTATACAAAGCTGTGGCTGATGCATTTGATTTCGACTATACAGAGGTTGATAAAATTATTTTATATAATGTCTAAAATTCCTTCGGTTGATTTATCCAATTTCTTGTCAAGTAATAATGACCTAAAAAGAGATTTTGTTAAAAAAACTGGAAAAGCATTTCAAGAAATTGGTTTTTTGTCATTGAAAGGCCATTTTTTATCTAAAAATTGCTCGGAAAATCTTTATAATCAGATAAAAAAATTCTTTGATTTACCTAAAAACATAAAAAAGAAATATGAGTTTGATGGCCTCAAAGGTCAAAGAGGATATACCTCTTATGGAAAAGAACATGCAAAAGGTAAAAAAGAAGGAGATTTAAAGGAATTTTGGCATTTTGGACAATATTATGAAAAGGAAAGGGAAAATCTCAATTATCCTAAAAATATTAATATTGATGAATTTCCAGAATTTAACACTGTTGGATTTGAAACTTACAAAGCTCTTGAGAAAACGGGTGTTTATGTTTTAAGGGCTATTGCTTTATTTTTAAATTTAGATGAAAATCATTTTGATAAATATGTTGTTGATGGAAATAGTATTTTAAGGGCGATTCACTACCCTCCTATCATTGAGGAGCCAAAAAAAGCTGTTAGAGCTGCTGCTCATGGTGATATTAATTTAATTACTTTATTAATGGGTGCTCATGGAAAAGGACTACAGGTTAAGAACAACCGAGGTGAGTGGATAGACGCTATTGCTGAAAAAGATGAAATTGTGATTAATGTTGGAGATATGTTATCAAGATATACAAACAATAAATTAAAATCTACTATTCATCGCGTTGTTAATCCCCCAAAAAAATATTGGAGTAGTTCTAGATATTCTATTCCATTCTTCCTGCATCCAATAGGATCAATGAATTTAAATGTTTTAGAGAATTGTACTGATACAAATAATCCAAAAAAATATAAAGATATAACTGCTCATGATTTTTTAACAAATAGATTGGTTGATATCGGGGTTATGAAAAAATCATGAAAAAATTAAATTCTCTTTCTGAATTAAAATCTTTTATAGATCCATCCGAAGTATTACCCAATAATAGTTCAAATCAACCCTCCTCATCCTTTGTTAAACAATATTTAGAAGCTCACTACAGCAAAAAAGGTCGAGCTGGAAAACCGGTTACGGTTATTAAATGTTTTAAAGGAACTAAAAATGAAATGAAAGAATTAGCTAAAATACTTAAAAATAAATGTGGTGTCGGCGGATCAGTGAAAAACGAACAAATTATAATACAAGGGGAATTTAGAGATAAAATAACTTCTATATTAATCAACATGGGACATTCAGTAAAAAGAATTGGAGGTTAACCCTCGTGATCATCCTTCTCTATATCTGAATTTTTAAAGATTAAAAACAATAATATTATAAGAGATATTATTGAGAAAGGGGTTTTTAAAAAACTTAATGCACTTAATATTCCAAAACTTGTTGCATCTTGAATAAGCTCGAAACCAACATAAATTGCAAAAATATTCTTTCTGTTTTCATAAAACAAAGCTGAAACTCTTTTATAATAAGATGCCAAACTAAACCAAATAGCTGGTACAAAAGAAATAACTAATGCTATTATCCAATTACTCGATACAGAGTTGTATATGTTTGAAAAAAACTCTTCAGGGTTTTCTTCGATACTTTCTTGAAAAGCTGCTTGATCAAAACCTTCAGGATTATTCATGTCAATTATTCCCTCAGAAATAATATAATTTGTAAAAAAAGAAATTACAATGATTAGCCCAGGAATTGAAAGCAAAATTGTAAACAAGATTCTAAGAAATAAAGTTGTACCACTAATTGTACCAGAAAATTGAAAGAATTTTTTCATATGTATATTTTAAAACCGTTAATATAAGAAGAATTTTTAGCACATTCAGTTCAGAATGTATTAATTGTCTCTTTTTTCAAATTTATCTTTTTTTGAATGCCTATTTAATAAGGCAGCAACTATTAGAACAAAACAAATTCCAAAAAAAATAAGGTTAAATGTCATTTAAGTTGTTTTAACAGCCGTTCCATAAGCTAATACTTCAGCAGCACCTTGTGAAATAACAGAGGTCATAAACCTAACATTGACCACTGCATTTGCTCCTAATTTATTAGCATCATCAATCATTCTGGATAACGCTTGTTCTCTTGAATCAGCTTGAAGTTTAGTGTATTCTTCAATTTCGCCTCCAATTATATTTTTAAATGCAGCAAAAATATCTTTACCT
>CALKEO010000067.1 GCA_938088195.1 uncultured Flavobacteriaceae bacterium
TTTTTGAAAAAGGGGGAGTAAATGTTTCTAAAGTTCATGGGCAGCTGCCAGATTCTATGTCTAAAATGTTAAAAGTAACTAATTCAGAGTTTTTTGCTTGTGGAATTAGTATTGTAATTCATCCAAAAAACCCCATGGTTCCAACTTTCCATGCAAATTTAAGATACTTTGAATTATATGAAAAAGATGAATTAAAAGATTCTTGGTTTGGAGGAGGTCTAGACTTAACTCCCTATTATTTATTTGAAAATGATGTTATTCATTTTCACAAGGCATGCAAAAACACATGCGATAATTATGATTCAAATTTTTATGAAGATTATAAAAAAAAATGTGATCATTACTTCTGGAACAGTCATAGAAATGAAGCTCGGGGAGTTGGCGGAGTATTTTTTGATTATTGCAGAGAAAATAAACTTATGTCTAAAGAGAGGTGGCTATCATTTATTAAAGAAATGGGACAATGTATAAATACATCTTATTTACCAATAGTTGAAAAAAGAAAAAATATGCCTTTCAATGAATCAAATATTAATTGGCAACACATCAGAAGAGGCAGGTATGTTGAATTTAATCTTCTTCATGACAAGGGAACCTTATTTGGTTTAAAAACAAACGGTAGAATCGAGAGCATTTTGATTAGTATGCCTCCTAAAGTAAAATGGGAATATAATCATCTTCCTGAAAAAGACAGTGAAGAGGATTCTCTGTTAAAAATATTACAATTCCCAAAAAATTGGGCTTAAAATATCAGTTATGTATCCATTAAAAAGAAATCGCAGATTAAGATCAAAAAAATCTTTAAGAAATTTGGTAAGAGAAACCACCATTCACCCTCACGATTTTATTGTTCCTCTTTTTTTAGTTGAGGGAAAAAATATAAAGGATGAAATTCCTTCAATGCCAAATTATTATAGGTTTAGTTTAGATAATATAAGGAAAGAAGTCAAGCAGCTATGGGATTTAGGTGTTCAAGCAGTTCTCCTGTTTTCAAAAGTACCTGAAAGCCTAAAAGATAATTATGGAACTGAAGCTCTCAACAATGCTGGTTTAATGCAAAGAGGTATAAAAGAAATCAAGGATTGCGTTCCAGAAATTACTATTATGACAGATGTTGCTTTAGATCCTTATTCAAATTTTGGACATGATGGAATTGTTGAAAATAATGAAATCATTAATGACAAAACAAATGAAATATTATCTAGGATGGCCTTATCTCATGCTGAAGCTGGTGCTGATGTTGTTGCTCCTAGTGATATGATGGATGGAAGAGTTTTATCAATTAGAAATACTCTTGAAAAAAATGGATTTCACCACACGGGAATTATGAGCTATGCTGTTAAATATGCCTCAAATTTTTACGGTCCATTTAGAGATGCTTTAGACTCCAAGCCGGGATTTGGTGACAAACAAACTTATCAGATGGCCTTTTCTAACAGATTTGATTCTGTAAGTGAAGCAAAAGCAGATATAGATGAAGGAGCTGATATAATAATGGTAAAACCTGGCATCTCCTACTTAGATATTTTAAGAGATTTAAAAAACAACATTAATTCACCAATTGCAATTTATCAAGTAAGTGGAGAATATTCTATGCTCAAAGCTGCAGCTCAAAGGGGTTGGCTTGACCATGATAAAGTTATGTTAGAACAACTTATTTCAATGAAAAGAGCTGGTGCAACCATGATAGCCTCTTACTTTGCGAAAGATGCAATAAAATTACTCTCTTAATTTTCATACATTAGTAGTGCATGAAAAAATTAAAAAGTAAAATTGCCTTAATAGTAGCTTTACTTCTAATTTTTGGTGGGTTTAATTTAAGCTCTGAAATTATTTATTTTTCTGAACTAATTGGAACTGTTTATAAGATTCAAAGAACTGAGGCAGACATAACCGATTATAAATATTTTGAAAATATTGAGATAGCCAAAAGTTCAGTTCCTCAAAAATGGCCGATTCACAAGAGTTACAACAAAATCCCTCAAACTGAAAAGTTAAAAAATTTACATGAAGAGTTCGGAACCGTAGCTTTTTTAATAATTAAGAATGACTCTATTTGGCACGAAAAATATTTTAGCGGCTACAATAAGAATTCTCACAGCAACTCTTTTTCAATGGCAAAAAGTATAGTCTCTGCAGCTATGGGTAAAGCCATAGAAAAGGGATTTTTTAAATCCATAAATGATAAAGTTAGAGATTATATAAGTGGGTATAATAATGGGTTTGCATCTGAACTAACAATTGGAGATTTATCTAGCATGTCATCTGGGATGAACTGGAATGAGAGTTACACTAATATTTTTGGTGTTACAGCAAGATCATATATTACTAGTGAATTGAACGAATTAATAAAATCTAGGAAAATTATTGAGCCACCTGGAAAAAGTTTTAAATATTATAGCAGCAATACACAGCTTTTATCAATGACTATTGAAAAAGCAACTAACAGAAATATTTCAGGCCTAGTAAAAGAATGGTTTATAGATCCTCTTGGTTTTGAAAACAATATTTTTTGGCAAATTGATGGTAAAAAAAATAATAGTATTAAAGCATATTGTTGTTTTAATTCAAACGCAAGAGATTTTGCAAGATTTGGAAAATTATATAAGGATTTTGGAAAATGGAATGGTAATCAAATTCTAGATTCTACATTTATTGCTAGATCTATAAAACCAAGGTTTGAGAAAAGTTCTGAATATGGCTATGGATTTTGGCTTGGTGAAATTAATAAAAACAGGTTTTTTGCAATGAGAGGTATTTTAGGACAATATGTTATAGTTGTCCCAGAAAAAAATACAATTATAGTTAGGCTTGGTGAAAGAAATAATGAAAAAGATAATAACAGGCCAAAAGACTTTGACAGTTATTTTATAGAATCCTTAAATATGCTTGAAAAATCTAATTGATCAAATGAAAACTACTCCACTTCTGTCAATAAAAAACTTGACGGTCAAAATAGATGAACATAAAATTTTGTCCAATATTTCTTTCAAACTAAAGCCAAATGAAATATTAGGAATCGTTGGAGAATCGGGAAGTGGCAAATCATTAACTGCCCTTTCAATTCTAAATTTATTAAATAGTCACAATATTAAATCTGAAGGTTCAATTATTTTTGAAGGAATTGAATTATTTGATTTGTCTAAAAAAAGAATTCAAAAGATAAGGGGGAAACAAATCTCAATAATTTTTCAAGAACCGATGAGCGCTTTAAATCCAAGCATGAAATGTGGTGATCAAATTTTAGAAGTAATAACCACTCACAACAAAATAAAAAAAAAGGCTGCTAAAAGAAAAACATTAAAACTTATTGAAAAAGTACAATTAAAAAATTCTGAAATCGTTTACGAAAAATATCCTCATCAATTAAGTGGAGGACAACAACAAAGAATAATGATCGCCATTGCTGTAGCTTGTAATCCACAACTATTAATAGCTGATGAGCCAACAACTTCTCTTGATAGTCTTGTTAAAAACGAAATCATACTTTTAATTAAATCATTACAGCATGAATATAAAATGAGTGTGATTTTTATTTCCCACGATCTTGATTTGGTATCTAAATTTGCCAGTCATACAATAGTTTTAAATAAGGGCAAAATAGTTGAATTTGGTTCTAGCAAAAAAATTTTTGAATCGCCAACTAATAATTATACCAAAATGCTTTTAGGGTCAAAACCTCCAAAAAAAAAGAGGCCTTCAATATTACCTACCATAGAAAATAAACTAAAACGATATCCTTTAATATCAAAAGAACAAAGGTTAATAAGACACAACGAAATTTACTCTAAAGAACCCTTGTTAAAAGTTGAAAATATAAATTTTAGTTATAAAAAAATATCCATATTAAAAGATATTAGCTTTAGTGTTTATAAAGGGGAAATTTTGGGGATAGTTGGTGAGTCTGGTTCAGGAAAATCTACAATAGCAAAATCAATTTTAAAACTTAATAACTTTAGTAAAGGCAAAATATCTTATAACAATATTGATATTAAAAAATATGAAAACAAAAAACTTAGAAGAAAAATTCAATTAGTCTTTCAAGATCCCTATTCGTCCCTAAATCCCGAAATGAGTGCCGGTAGTTCAATAATTGAACCTATGATAGCGCACCAAATGTATAATAAGACGAAACGAGTTGAAAAAGCATATCAACTTTTAGAGGATGTAGGTTTGAATAAAAATGATTTTAAAAAATATCCTAATCAATTTTCTGGCGGACAAAGACAAAGGTTAGTAATTGCAAGAGCTTTATCCCTAAATCCTGAAATTGTTATTTGTGATGAATCTGTTTCTGCGTTGGATGTTTCTGTCCAAGCTCAAATATTAAATTTGATTAACTCTTTAAAGAAAAAATTCTCAATTACATTCTTGTTAATATCACATGACCTTTCTGTTGTTAGATATATGACAGATAGAGTTATTATTGTTAAAAATGGAGAAATTGAAGAGTATGGAGAAACTGATAAAATTTTTGAAAATTCTAAAAATAACTACTCAAAAAAATTATTAAGTGCTAATGGCTATTAAAAAATGTTATAAAAAAAATTAATATAAATATGGACACCAAACTGTTTTTTTCTGGGTTTTATAAGTTATATGACTATTGGGAAACGTTAGTTTTAATAAGCATTTTCGTTGTGATTGCAAACTCTTTATATTCTCTTGTTATTAAAAAAAATTTAACTTTTTTTGATTTAAGAATCATATTATTCTCCATGATATTTAATTATATTTTTTTTGTAATTGGATTATTTATTTTTCTGTGCAATATTATTTTATTATATAATAATCCAGAACATTCAACAATAATTAAACAAGATTATTTTCTGTTCCAAATAACCACGCATTTGTTTAACCTATTAGCAGCAATTTTAATAAATGTAGGTTGGTCATTACAAAAATTATCAAAAAATAATTTAAAAAAATCAATTAGAATTTTTGTTTTTTTTCTTTTGAGTTTTATAGTTTTAACAGGAAAATATACTTAAATAAAACACCCTCAATAATTGAGGGTGTTAATAATACTAAACTATTTATGAAAATTAATTTTGAATTATAAATTTAAATTATTTTTAAGCTTTAAATTGCCAAATTTGTGTTAATCTTTTTTTATGAAAAATATTTATGGGGTTTTAGGCGCTGGTAGTTGGGGAACAGCTATTGTCAAGATTTTAACAGAAAAAAATTCTTCAATAAATTGGTACGTTAGAAATGAAAGTAATTTAAACCATATTAAAACTTTTAGAAAAAACCCTAATTATTTAAATTCATTAGAATTAGAAATAAACAAAATCAATTTGAGTTCTTCAATAATTGATGTAGTTAAAAATTCTTCTGTAATAATTTTAGCTATTCCGTCTCCTTTTTTGGACTCTGAGCTAAAGAAAATCAAATCTTTTTTTAAGGGTAAGGTTTTTTTTTCCGCACTGAAAGGGGTGATTCCCGAATCACACTTAATTGTTAGTGAGCATTTAAATCAATTTTATAAGGTGTCTTTTGCAAAAATAGGTGTAATTACTGGACCCTGTCACGCAGAAGAAGTCGCCCTAGAAAAACTGTCATATTTAACTGTTGCATGTAAAAATACCAAAATTGGAAAATCAATGACAGATTCTTTAAACACTAAATTTATTAAAACAAAATTTTCAAAAGATTTAAAAGGAGCAGAATATGCTTCAATGTTAAAAAATGTGTATGCACTTTTGGTTGGAGTTGCTAATGGATTGGGTTATGGAGATAACTTCCAAAGTGTTTTAATAAGTAACTCTGTGAAAGAAATGAAAAGATTTATAAAAACTGTTTATTTGTTAGAAAGAGATATTAATGACTCTGAATATCTTGGTGACATGCTTGTTACCTGTTACTCAACATTTAGTAGAAACCGAACACTTGGAAATATGCTGGGGAAAGGTCATTCATTAAAGGCAGCTATTTTAGAAATGTCTATGATTTCCGAGGGATACTACGCCACTAAAAATGCTTATGAAATTGGATTGAAAAATAAAATTCCATTTGAAATAATAAACACGGCCTATAGTATTTTATACAAAAAACATAGTGCTAAAAAGGCCATGAAAGTTCTTGCTAATAAACTAAATTGAATTTTTAAATTGATTTATAAATCTGGAATCATTTTCATACAAAATTCTTATGTCCTCTATTTGATAAAGTAACATTGTTATCCTTTCAATTCCCATACCAAAAGCAAATCCGGAAAAATCATTTGAATTAATTTTACAGTTTTCCAATACATTTGGATCAACCATTCCACATCCCATAATCTCAAGCCATCCAGTTCCTTTAGTAATTCTGTAGTCAGTTTCTGAATTTAACCCCCAATAAATATCAACTTCAGCGCTTGGTTCAGTAAAAGGAAAATATGAGGGCCTTAGTCTAATCTTTGATTTGCCAAAAAGCTCTTTAGTAAAATAAATTAAAGTTTGTTTTAAATCTGAAAAAGAAACTTTCTTGTCAATATACAGCCCTTCAATTTGATGAAAAAAACAATGAGACCTGGCAGAAATATCCTCATTTCTATAAACTCTTCCAGGGGATATGGTCCTAATTGGAGGATTGTTATTTTCCATGTGACGGATCTGAACTGAGGAGGTGTGTGTCCTAAGTAGAAAATCTGGATTTTTTTCGATAAAGAAAGTGTCTTGCATATCTCTTGCAGGATGGTGTTCCGGAAGATTTAGCGCTGTAAAATTATGCCAATCGTCTTCTATTTCGGGTCCCTCTGAAACATCAAATCCTATTTTATAAAATATTTCTATAATTTTATCTCTAATTATAGAAATAGGATGTCTAGATCCCAACTCTAAGACAGAAAATGGCCTGGTCAAATCCTCTTTTTCTATACTGGATGTATTAACGCTGTTAAATTTATAATTGAGATCTTCTAGCTTTTGAATGGTAAGTTTTTTTAATTCATTTATAGCTAAACCGTATGCCTTTTTATCGGAACTTTTTACTTTTTTAAATTCGGAAAAAAAATGATTTATAAATCCTTTTTTCCCAATATATTTTATCCTAAAATTCTCTACATCTTTAAAGTCTTTAGGATTAAAAGATTTTACTTCTTTTATTTTTTTTTCAATTTCAGATATCATTTTTCAAAAATAAGGTTTTAACTATTGTATTAATTGTTTTTGGGAAAAATAATTAATAATTGCTTCTTTCATTAATAACGTTTGCTCTCCTGATTTCAAATTAGGTAATTTTGTCAAGACTTTATAGTGAGGCCAACCATCTTTATCTGTATAATTAAATTGATAGTAACCGTACGGTTCTAGTAATCTACATATTGCTATATGCATTAAGTCTATTTTTTGATCCTTTCGAAATTTTAAATTTATCCTGCCCAGTTCTTGAAGTCCTATTAAATAAATTATAGCTTCAATATCAAGGTTTTCACCGTCATTAAATTTATTGCTTAATATTTTAATAATTTCATCCCACTTTACTTTTAAACTTTTTTCTTTTTTCATTGATTAAAATAATTACAAAAAAACAATATACTTATATTTGTAAAAAAAATATTGAATTACCTAGACATTTTTATAGCTTGTTTTCTTGTCTTTGGGTTTATAAGAGGCTATACAAAGGGGCTGATAATGGAACTTTCTTCAATAATTGCTCTAATTCTGGGGATATATGGATCAATTAAATTCTCTGACTTTACCTATTCGTTTTTTTTAAAAAATTTTCCAAAATTAATTGAAAGTATTGATGAAAATTATCTCAAAATGGCCTCATTTGTTTTTACTTTTTTATTAATTATAGTGCTTATTTCAATTATTGGTAAGCTAATAACTAAACTTGTAAAAATGATTTTTTTAGGCTTCATAAATAAAATTATGGGAGGTATTTTTGGGTCTTTTAAGTTTGCATTATTACTTTCATTATGCTTAGTGTTTTTTGAAAGTTTAAATACATCTCTAAATCTTTTTGATACATCTATTTTGGATTCTTCTTTTTTTTATGAACCCATAAAAGAAGTCGGAGATAAACTTACTAGTATTTTTAATTCCAATAAAGAATCAATTAATTTTTTTAATTGACTGAGACTCAATCCATCCGGTATTTCCGTCTAAAATTTGAATCAAAGTCCATTCATTTAATTCCTCTTTTACTAGAACCTTAGTGCCTTCGTGTAAATTAAATAAAATATCGCTCCTATAATTAGGTTCTGTTCTAAAATCTATTTTATTTTCAAAAACAACGGCTTCAATATTATTTTTAGATTTTTCATATCTATTAATTGCATTAAATAGAAAAATGCTACAAAGCAATAAAAATAGAGCGGAAAGAGTAAAGTAATTTTTCTTTAATCTAGTTTTACTATTGAAATAATAAAGTAGAAATGTAGCAAGAAAAAGATATAAAAATACTATTCCAATCACAAGCCATTGATTAATACTTAAGGAATTCAATAATGAATTAAAAAATTCTGAGACCTGATTAACAGGTAATTTATCTATCTTATCAATAAGCATGTTTTGCGAATAGGATAAATTATTTAATACATCTTTATCATTTGGGCTTAGTTTTAAAGCTTTCTCGAAATAATAAATACTATTTGCTAAATCATTAATTTTATAATATGAGTTTGCCAAATTAAAATAAAGTGCATCAGAATGTTCCCCATTCTCAATTATTAATTCAAACTGACTTATAGCTTTTTGGTATTCCCCTTGGTTATAGAGTTCAACTCCGTTGTAAAAAATTGACTCATTATTAGTTTGTGAAATTCCTAAAAATGAGTTCAATAAAATAATAAGTAATAGCCTGTTCATTTTTTAAATCTGTTTATCAATTTCTGAAATTACTTTAACTGCATTTTCATAATCATTATTAATAGCAACATTTGATGCAGGAGTATATCTAGCATACTCACAATTTTCAATCAAATTAATGAAAGACTTAATTGATTCGTTTTGAATATTTTTTTCGTTCATTAATCCAATAATCTTTTCTTTTGTGTAATCGGACGTCTCAATTGAAAGCTTAGATTTTAAAAAATTATGTAAAGCCTTCTCAAGTGAAATATAAAAATTATCTTTTTTCGATAAATTAATTTTTGCTTCAGATAAATATTTTTTAGCTAATTTATTTGCCCTTCTTACTTTAAAACTATTATCATCTAATGTGAGAGTTTTTTTTGATTTTATAAATAGTAATACTATCAAAATAATAGCTATAGGAATTAAAATTAGAACATAAAAAATAGTTGAATAAATAAAATTTTTAGAGTCCAGTAAAATTAAATTTGGCTTAGTTTTTAAAAACTTAAACTGTCCTTTTGAGCTAGAAATATTATTGAGAGTGTTATTAGCAGATTTTAAGCTTGAATTATCTTGACTAAAAGATGTAGGACCGTCTAAAACATTGATAAAGATTTCATTGGTAAAAATAGATTCATAGGATTTTGAAATTGGATTAAAATAAATGAATTCTACAGGATTTATTGGATATTTTCCTTTGAACTGAGGAACTAATGTGTATGTATCAGAAATATTTCCATACATTCCTTTGATATTTGTCTTTACATTTTCTTTGTATTCTGGGTCATATTTTTCAAGTGAATTTGGTGTATCTAAGTTGGGTATAGAAAATAATTTTAAATTTCCTTCTCCTTGAACCTTTAGAGTGACTTGAAGAGATTCACTCGCGTTTAATTCTTTTTTAGTACTGGTTAATTCAATATCAAAATCTCCAACAGCGCCAGAAAAATTTTCAGGAGCTCCGGCGGGAAGGTCCAAAACATTTATTTCTCTTTTTCCTGCTGTAACAGTTTTAGGGACTTGGGTGTAAATCCTATTTCCAAAAAAATCTCTTTTATTTGTGGGTACATCTACAGAAACATCTAAACTCATCGGAAGAATATTTAATTTTCCTGATTTTTGAGGATATAAAACAATTTTTTTCCAAACAACATAATTATAACTATCTCCCTTATAAGTTCCTCTTTCAATCTGCAATCTTGGAATTTTAATATTATGAGACCAAAAGTCATTAAATTCTGGACTATCTATTTCCCCAACGTTGGTGACATTTATTTGTGGACTAAAATATAACTTATACACAACGGAAAACCCTTGGTTTAAATATGGATTTCTATTTGAAACTTCAGCTACCAAATGTAAATTCTCGTTAACAACATAAGAAGCATCGTTTGGATTTTTATTTGAACTAACAGATTCTGAAACTGTAACTTTGACAGGGATAGTTTTATAAATTTTATTATCTATTTCTATAGTTGCTTGACCTATAGTTAAAGATCCGGTTTTCAAAGGAGTTACGAAATATGAATAAACTTTTGAGAAAGTTCTTTTACCATTAATCCACGTATTACTAACAGATTGATTGGGGCCACCCACTACTCTAAACCCTTCAAAATTTGGAGATTGAAAGTTATCACCATCTTTATTCATCTTAAAATCAATTCTTAAATTTTCATTTACACCAAGTGATTTTTTGCTAACCTCAGTAATAAAACTAATTCCCTGATCTTGTGAATAAGAGTTTATGTAATGAGTGAGAAATAATATAAAAATGATTTTTATTTTCATTGATTTAATTTACCAATCCTTTTTATTTTTTACCGGAATTCCTTTTATTTTATTTTTATTTACCTTATCCTGAACCTTTTTCTCTTCATTATTCATTGCTTTTAAAAGATTTTTTAATTGTTCTGGTGAAATTTGATTCGGCTTAGGCTTATCGTCTTTTTTTTCATCCTTATTGTTGTTTTTCTTGTCGTCTTTCTTGTCATCCTTCTTATCGTCTTTCTTGTCATCCTTCTTGTCATCCTTCTTGTCATCTTTCTTGTCGTCTTTCTTGTCATCCTTCTTGTCGTCTTTCTTGTCGTCTTTCTTGTCATCCTTCTTGTCGTCTTTATTGTCGTCTTTCTTTTTATTATCGTTTTTTAACAACTCTTTTGCTAATGCATAATTGTATCTTGTTTCATCATCTTGAGGATTGTTTAACAAAGCATTTTTGAATGCATTGACTGCATTTTGATAGTCTTTACTTTGCATGTACACATCTCCAAGATTATGAAAAGACTTATGTAAGTCTTTTTTGTTTTTAGCTTTTTTAATTGATGATTTATATTCGTTTAATGCTTCCTTATTGAATCCGCTTTTGTAGAAGGCGTTAGCCATGTTATAAGAAGCTATATTATTCATTGAATCTTTAGCAATGGCTGTTCTGTAAAATGCTTCTGCATCAATTAAATTTTCATCAACAAATTCTACATTTCCATCTAGAGTTAAATTGTTTGAAATTTTGTCTAGTGAATTATTCTGAGAGAGAATATTTGTTGAAACCAACAAAAACAAAAAAGTTTTAAAATTTTTTTTCATTAAATAAATTTAATTTTTTAACCCAGTGAGTTTTCTTTTCAAAAACAAATAATTCCAAACATAAAAAAAATAGTCCAAATCCAATAAACCACTGAAATTGATCATTATAAGCAATAAATTGTTTTGATTCAAATTCCTCTTTATCCATTTCTTTTAATTTATCAACTATTTCATTAACTACTAGTTCTGTGTTTAAACCATTTATATAAATTCCATTACTTGATATTGCTATTTCTTTAAGTAGTTTGTCTACTAGCTTTGTTATAACCACATCTCCATCTGAATTTTTTTTATAAGATTCTATTACATTGTTTTTTTTAATAGGAATTGGAGCGCCTTTTGTTGAACCAAGTCCAACAGTAAAAATGCTTATTCCCATTTCGTCAATAGCACTTGGAATGTTTTGATTTTCAAACTCGTGATCTTCTCCATCGGAAAGTATACATAAAACACGATTTGTTTGATTTTCGTCATCATAATAATCTTTAGCTAACTTTACAGCCTCTAAAATTGCTGTTCCTTGTGATGACAGCATGTCTGTATTTAAGCTTTGTAAAAACATTCTAGCTGTTGAATAATCCGTTGTGATTGGAAGAACTGGTAAAGCGGAGGCTGCGTAAGCAATAATTCCTACTCTATCTGAGTTTAGCTCGTTAATTGTCTGGGAAACAATTCTTTTTGCTTTTTCAAGCCTATTTGGTGCTATATCTTCTGCCAACATACTTTTGGAAACATCTATCGCAAATACTATATCAACACCCTCTCTTTTTACTGTTTTTAATTGAGTTCCAATTTTTGGGTTCACTAGTCCCAAGGAAATAAAAATAAAAGTAAGTGATAATAAAAATAGTTTAAATTTTGGTTTGAAACTTGAGGTTTCAGGGCTTAATTTTTTAAATAAATGATTTGAAATATATTTATTTTGTATGCTTCGTTTCCAGCTAATTAAAATTAAAAATCCTATTAATAATATTGGGACTATTAACAATAAATAAAAATAAAAAGGTTCTTCTAGCTGATACATTATAAAAAACTTTTAAAAATAGTTGATCTCAAAGCCCACTCTAAAAAAACTAAAAGAAAGGAAATTAAAACAAACCTTCTATACATTTCTTCTGCATTAGAATATTTAAACTCCTCGACTTCCGTTTTTTCAAGCTTATTAATTTCTTCATAAATATTTTTTAACCTCTCATTGTCTGTAGCTCTAAAATAAAGCCCTCCTGTTTCATTAGCTATTGACTTTAAAAGCTCTTCATCAATTTCAACTTTTGTTAGCCCATACCTAAAAGTACCATTTGGGTTAATAGCAATTGGTGCTAAGGCGTTTCCATTACTTCCCAGTCCAATGGTATATGTTTTAATTCCAAAAGATGAGGCTAAATCGGCAGCAGTTTTAGGATCAATAAAACCAGAATTATTTACGCCATCAGTTAATAAAATAATCACCTTACTTTTAGCCTTACTATCTTTTAATCTATTGACAGACGTGGCTAACCCCATTCCAATGGCAGTTCCATCCTCAATCACTCCATCAAAATTAATTTCGTTTAATGAATTTACTATAACTCCCTTGTCGGATGTTACCGGGGTTTTTGTGTAACTCTCTCCAGCGTATACAACTAATCCTATTCTATCATTTAATCTATCGTTTATAAATTCTTTTGCAACTAACTTCAGAGCGTCTAATCTATTTGGTTTTAAATCTTGTGCTAACATACTAGAAGAAACATCTACAGCGATAACAATGTCTATTCCTTTACTGGTTTTAATCTGAGTTGACACATCTATTTCCTGAGGCCTTGCTAAACCAACTATTAAAAAAGCAATAGCTAAATATCTTAGTATATCTAGAATTGGATAGAGTTTGATTTTAAGAGTCTTGTAGCCAAACCCACTTATTGATGATATTTTAAAAGATGAATTTTTTTTATCCTTAAAATAATAATTCAAAAAGAAAAGTACTGGCAATAAAATAAAAAGCCATAAGAACTCAGGACTGTAAAATGTTAAATTTTTAAACATACTATTCAATCTTAAATATTATAGATTTTTCTATTTTTTTGGCTATTTCTTTGGCAAAAGCATTCTCTCTCTCAAAAATGACAAGAACTCTTTGTTTCCCTTGATTTTCTTGAAACTTAAGATAAACGTATTCGTTTCTTTTTTCAATACCTTTTGAATCTATATAATCAAAAGAACCGAAAATTTTAAATGCGGGGGCTCCTTTTTCTATAAATATTTCCTCTTGTTTAGTTAAAATATTGGTTGCTCCATTTTCTTTTAGTTCAATTATTAATTCATCAATAACAGATTGTGTATTTTCTTGTTCAATTTTTTTATCATCAGATTCTATCGTTAAAAAAATAGAAACACTTTTATCGAAGGATTCCCATTCAAAATTCTGATTATTGTCATTAGTTTTAATTCTTTTTAAAACATCTGGTGTCGATATAATTATAGGATGAGCTCCATAATTTCCTTGAATCCACGATTTGTTTAAAATTGATTTTGTTGAATTCCCTAAAACAGTGTCTGAAACACTTCTCCATCCATATAATGATGTAGAAATTACTAAGGCTGAAAATATAAAGGAAAATAGAACTATTAAAACATTTTTAATCACTTTTTTTCTTTTCTCATTTTTTTGCTTTTCAGCATACACCTTACTTTTAAGTAATTCTTCTTCAGTTGGCTTTGGGATAGCGTCTTTGGTATCTAAAAGAACTGTTTTTAATAATTTTTTATCTGAAAAAGCTATTTCCAAACCTGGGTTAGATTTAGCAAACTTTACTAAATCAGCTGTTTTTAAAACGCTTTTAAAATTTTGAATGGTCTCTTTACTTAATGACAACTTGCCTGCGTCTTTTAATAACTCTAACTTATTAATAAGTTCATCTGTTGTACTTTCTAAAGCGTCTAAACTAATATCCTCTTCCAAATAATTTTTGACAATTTCAGTTAGCTTTGAATAATATTCTTTATAATCTAATTGTTCTTTAAGGTCTTTTGATTCTAATCGCTGAAGGGCAATAATTGCTTTATCAATCGGTAAAGGAGGTTTTTCGTTTTCTGGTTTTAGAATCGAAAATTTTCTGTACAGTTTGTATGCTATAAACAAGGCAACTAAAACTAAAAAGCCAAATAAATATTTTTTCCACCAACCGTCATTATTTTTTTGTATTTCAGTGATATTTTTAATGTCAAAGAATTTTTTGCTTACAGTATCTACTTTAATATTTAAAACGTTAATCAAAATTGAATCTGAGTAATACAACACATCATCAACTAAAATTTTTTTTGGCTTTAAGATTTGTACGCCAGCATCAAAAGAAGTTATTGAGAATTTTTTTATAAAACTTGTACGTCCAGATTTTTTAAATGTGTCTATTTCAAATTCTTCGATTACTTCAAAAGGATTAAAAATTTGATTTTTCTCAAAAACAATACTAGAAATTGAATCTGAATTGATTTTTATTTGATAATTTATTTGTTCGCCAATTTTAATTGTTGTAGTATCTACTGAGGATAATAAAACAGGGGGCTGTTGTGAAAACAGAGCTGTTATTCCACAAATAAAAAAAATGATGCTTGTTTTAATACTATCCACGTGTTTTGAAATAGCTGAGTAATTTTTTAACATAACTCTCGTCGGTTCTACAATTTAATGTTCCTGCTCCATGTTTTGAAAATACTTGATTAAACCTTTTGGAACTAACCTTATTAAATAATTCATACTTTTTTCTTAGAGAATGTGAAGAAGTGTCTATCATTTTTACTTCCTCAGTTTCCTGGTCAAACATTGAAATTATCCCCATGTTTGGGATGCTTTCTTCCATTTTATCGAAAATTCTGATCCCTGTAAGGTCATGCTTTTTTGCACAGATTTTTAATGTTTTTTCATAATTTTCAGAAATAAAATCAGATAATATAAAAGCAATAGATTTCTTTTTAATTACACCAATTAAAAACTGTAGAGCTTCGGAAATATCAGTTTTTTTACTCTTTGGCTTAAATTCAATTAGTTCTCTTATAATTCTCAACACATGAGTTTTACCCTTACTAGGAGGAATGTAAAGCTCAACTTCGTCTGAAAACAAAATTAAACCTACTTTGTCATTGTTTTGGAGAGCTGAAAAAGCTAGAGTCGCAGATATCTCGGTAACAATATTTTTCTTCAACACATTATCAGTCCCAAAAAATTCAGAGCCACTAACGTCTACTAATAACATTAATGTTAACTCTCTTTCTTCCTCAAAAACTTTAACAAAGGGTTCATTATATCTTGCCGTAACATTCCAATCTATTGTTCTGACGTCATCTCCAAATTGATAATTTCTTACCTCACTAAAAGTCATTCCTCTGCCCTTAAAAGCACTATGATATTCTCCTCCAAAAATATTATTAGTTAATCTTCTTGTCTTAATTTCAATTTTTCTTACTTTTTTTAAAAGATCTTTTGTTTCCACTGAAAAAAATTAAATGTTGTTTTTCTGATAAAAGTTGATAACTAACAAGAGTTAGGGAACCTCCACCTGGTTAACAATTTTATTTATTATATCTTCAGATGAAATACTTTCAGCCTCCGCTTCATATGTTAATCCGATTCTATGTCTTAAAACGTCATGAATAACAGCTCTGACATCTTCAGGAATTACATATCCTCTTCTTTTAATAAAAGCATAACATCTAGATGCATTTGCAAGATTAATACTTCCTCTGGGTGAAGCTCCAAAATTAATCATCGGTTTAAGATCGTCTAATCCATATTTTTCTGGATATCTTGTGGCAAAAATTAAATCAAGGACATATTGTTCAATTTTTTCGTCCATGTAAACCAATTTGACGGAATCTTGAGCCTTAATTATTTCCTTAACAGTTACCACTGGCTTTATATCACCAAAACTATTATTAATATTCGCTCTTACTATTTTTTGCTCATCCTTAATGTTCGGATAATCAATAACTGTTTTCAACATAAATCTGTCAACTTGAGCCTCAGGAAGTGGGTAGGTTCCCTCCTGTTCAACAGGGTTTTGTGTTGCCATTACTAAAAAAGGTGGTGCCAATTTAAAGGTCTTATCTCCAATAGTCACTTGTTTCTCCTGCATAGCTTCTAGAAGCGCTGATTGAACTTTAGCTGGAGCTCTATTTATCTCATCAGCCAAAACAAAATTTGCAAATATTGGACCCTTTTTAATAGAAAAGTCATTCTCTTTCATATTATAAATCATTGTACCAACTACATCGGCTGGCAGAAGATCTGGCGTGAATTGTATTCTACTGAAACTTCCCTTAACTGCTTTGCTAAGAGAATTAATTGCAAGTGTTTTTGCTAATCCAGGAACTCCCTCCAACAATATATGGCCTTTACCTAAAAGTCCAATTAACAACCTTTCTATCATATGCTTTTGGCCAACGATAACTTTATTTATCTCTAGTGTAAGCAAATCAATAAAAGCACTCTCTTTTTCAATTTTTTTGTTGATTTCTTTGATATCTACTTTTTTATTATTTTCCATTATATATAATTACTTATTAAACTAAGGGGATGCAATTTCAAGAAAAAAAATCATACAAATTGTTAACAATTGGTTAAAAATTTAAGGATATACGTTTTAAATTTGCTTTTTTTTAATTTTTAAAAAAACTTCTTTGGGAACTAAATGTTTTATAGATTCTTTTTTATTTATCATATTTCTAATTAATGATGAAGATATATCCATTATTGGAGCATTATATAGCTTAACCTTTTTATGGTGAATCAAATTATTAGTTGACTGATTTAGATTCTTCCTTGGATAAACACAAATTTGATGCTTTAAAATCTTGTCTGAATCTTTCCACAAATGCAAACTATTTAAATTATCCTGACCTAATATTATGCAAAATTTTGTGTCATTATTCTTATTAATTATAAAATCAATGGTGTTCGAAGTGTAATTAGGTTTTGGTAATTCAAATTCTACTTTTGAGCATTTAATTTTTTTTTCATTTTTACAAAAATTTTCTACCATTTCTAACCTTTTACTTTCATTAGAAATATTTTTAGAATTTTTAAAAGGATTTAAAGGAGTAACTACAAGCCAAAGTTCATCCAATAGCAACTTTTTAATGAAATACTTCGCGATTGAAACATGCCCATTATGTAAAGGATCAAATGTCCCAAAAAACAAACCTATGTGTCTCATTTTTTATTTAAAAATTCACTAACCAAATTATAGGCTTCTTTTTTAGAATCAGATAAATCATCATTAACAATGGTTTTATCAAAAAATTCTTCTCTTGATAATTCAAGTTTAGCTTTAGACAGTCTAGTATGAATTGATTCTGAGGAATCATTATTTCGTTTATTAAGTCTTTTTTGTAATTCTTGAATGCTTGGGGGTCTTACAAAAACTGCTAATGCTTTTTCATTGAATTGATTTTTCAATTTTAGACCTCCCTCTACATCAATATCAAAAATTACATTGTACTTATTTAAAAGAATTCTAACAGATTCTTTTAATGTCCCATAAAAAACATCTTCGTAAACTTCTTCAAATTCTAGAAATTCTTCATTTCCAATTTTATTTTTAAAAGAGTCTTTGTCTAAAAAAATATAATCAACTTTATTTTTTTCGTTATTTCTCTTTTTTCTAGTTGTTGCCGAAATAGAAAATATAAGATTTAGCTCATTCTGGCCTAAGAGATACTTTACTAAAGTAGTCTTACCACTTCCTGAGGGTGCAGAAAAAATTATACATTTTCCAATAGACATCACAATACATTTAGAAGTTGTTCTTTGATTTTTTCTAACTCATTTTTCATTTCAACAACAATTTGTTGTATTTCAAGATGATTAGACTTTGAACCAATAGTATTTATTTCTCTACCTATCTCTTGTCCAATAAAAGTTAACTTTTTACCTTTTTCTATTTCTTTGTCATTAACTGTTTTTTTTAAAAAAATTAAATGGTTATTAAGCCTAACTAGCTCTTCATTTATGTCCAATTTTTCAAGATGATAAATAAGTTCTTGGTGAAATCTATTTAAATCAACCTCCAAGCTAAGATCTACTAAATTTTTATTAATTTTTTCTTTAATTTTTTTTATTCTCTTGGGAGCTAATTTCTCAACTAGCTTGATTTTTTTTTGAATTAAACTAGCATTGTTTAAAATATCTTTTTTTAAAGAATTTCCCTCTTGTTTTCTGAAATCAATAACCATTTTAACAGCATGTTTAACAGCATTTTTGATCTCATTACTGATTTTATTATCTAAATTTGATTGATTATTCTCAATAGAATTTGGAAGTGAAATCGCAATTTTTAAAAATTCCATTGCATCCCCGGGTACAATTTGCTGTAAATCTTTAATATATAATTTAATTAACTCACGATTTAGATTTGTAGAAGATTGTTTTTGTGTGATTTTGAAATTTATCTTAATATCTACTTTTCCTCTTTTGAAAGAACTCATTATTATCAATCTTATATCATTTTCTAAATCTTTTAAAAAAGGACTTAGGTTATAATTTAAATCAAGATTTTTACTATTCAAAGTTTTAATATCAACAGATATTTTTCCCATTTCTGAGTCAACTGAAAAATTTCCAAAGCCAGTCATTGATTGTAACATAGAGGGCAAAGTTACAAAAATATCAATCTTTAGTTTGTAATTCTCTAATCCAAATATTCCTAAAATTCACAGGAATTTTTGGATGATCTTGCAAAACCAGTGGAAGTTTGCCATGAGATTTATATGAAGAAGGGCCAACATTTGTTGTTGTTCCCTTAATTTCTACATTGTTTTGTATCAATACACCATTTTGAAAAACAGTAAAATAACCAGGCTTAACTAGTTTATTGTTTTTAAAAACTGGTGCATTAAAAACTATATCAAATGATTGCCATGCACCGGGTTTTTTACTTGAATTTACTAATGGAATGTGTTGTTTGTAAATTGAACCTGCTTGACCGTTTACATATGTTGGGTTTTCGTAGCTGTCTAAAACTTGTAACTCATAATTTTGTTGAAGGAAAATACCACTATTCGATCGTTGTTGTGGTTTATAATTTTCTGTTGTTTCATTTGTTTTCCATTCTATGTGTAATTGTACTGAACCAAAGGACTTTTTAGTTTTGATTCCCCCTGTACCATTAATGACAGTCATGGATCCGTCCTTATTGATTTTCCACTCAGGGGTTTTGTTCGAGTATTGTCCAATCCAGCTGGAGAAATCACTTCCATCAAACAAAACTATTGCATCGCTTGGAGCTTTGTTAAAATTATATGCATCTATTTTTTCAGGAACTGGTTCCCAAATTTCAGTTTTTAAAGATTCATTTTGAGAAAACCCCAAATTAAAAACAAATAGTAACAAGCTAATTTTAAATTTTGACATGATTTTAAATTTTTAATAACGATTAAAATTCATTAAATATTCAGAAGCGTTATTGACAACTTTTTTTGTGTTTCCAATAAACAGTTTATTGCCAATTTTTAGAACAGGTCTTTTTAAAAAACTGTAATGCGTCAATAACATATTCTTATAATCTTTTTCACTTACGGATTTAATATTGTTTTTTCTGTCTCTAAATAGTATAGCTCTTTTGTTAAATAACTCTTCATAGCTTTTACAAATATTGTAAAGTTCGTCTAAATCATTTTCATTTAAGGGGTTACTTTTTATATCTATTTTGATAACATTACCACTCAATTCCCAATCCTTTAAAATCCTTTTACAGGTAGAGCAAGTTGATAAAAAATATACTTTATTCAATTATAATTTATTTATAAACTCTAAAATTATAAGATTCTTTTAAGAAAATATATCTTTGATTAATATTTTTTAATTGCATTACTCAAATGAAATTCAATACCAAAACTATTCACGGAGGTCAAATTCCAGAAAAAGGCTACGGAGCTGTCATGCCCCCTATATACCAAACATCTACTTATTCTCAAACTAGTCCAGGAAAGCATAAGGGCTATGAGTACAGTAGAACCCATAATCCAACACGTCAAGCATTAGAAAGTTCTTTTGCGAGTATAGAAAACGGTAAGTATGGTTTAGCATTTGGATCAGGTCTTGCGGCAATTGATGCAGTTTTAAAATTATTAAGTCCGGGTGATGAGGTAATATCAACTAATGACCTTTACGGGGGTTCCTATAGATTATTTACAAGTGTATTTAAAAATTTTGGAATTAAATTTCACTTTACTAAAATGAATGATACCAAAAGTGTTGAAAATTTAATAAATGATAAAACTAAAATGATTTGGATTGAAACTCCAACTAATCCAATGATGAACATTATTGACATTAAATCCTTTAGTAAACTTGCAAAATCAAACAATCTCTTACTTGCTGTAGATAATACCTTTGCCACTCCATTTTTACAAGTCCCTCTAGATTTAGGGGCTGATATTGTTATGCACTCTGCAACAAAATATTTAGCTGGGCATAGTGATGTTGTTTTAGGTGCGCTAGTTGTAAAAAACAAAAGTTTAGCTGAAAGACTGTATTTTATTCAGAATGCTAGTGGAGCAATCTGTGGACCCATGGATAGTTTTCTGACTTTAAGAGGGATTAAAACTTTGCATGTAAGAATGCAAAGGCATTGTCAAAACGCAAAAAAAATAGCTTTATTTTTAGAGAAGCATCCTTTGATTGAAAAGATTTTCTGGCCAGGTTTTAAATCTCACCCAAACCATTTGATTGCAAAAAATCAAATGTCCGATTTTGGCGCAATGATTTCGTTTACTACAAAAGGAAATGACTTCAATAAAGCATTGAAAATTATAGAAAAACTGAAAGTATTCACTCTTGCCGAATCTCTTGGGGGTGTTGAAAGCCTTGCTGGTCACCCTGCTTCAATGACCCATGCCTCCATACCTAAAATTGAAAGAGAAGCTTCAGGTGTTGTTGACTCTTTAATTAGACTTAGTGTTGGAATTGAAGATGCTGATGATCTAATTTCAGATTTGAAACAAGCCATAGGTTAACTCTAATATTTAATTTGAGTTAATTCATTATCTTAGAGTTGTTATTTTCGACTTAAACTAATGACTTATGGATAAAAATTTAGAAAGTTTTTTAAACGAAATTTCTGTAAGAAATTCTCATGAACCTGAATTCATGCAAGCTGTTAGGGAAGTTTCCGAAACTGTAATTCCTTACATTGTTTCCAACAAAATTTATCACGGTAAAAACATTTTAATGAGGATGGTTGAACCTGAAAGAGTATTAATGTTTAGGGTGAATTGGGTAGACGATAGTGGAGAAATAAGAGTAAACAGAGGATACCGAGTGCAAATGAACTCTGCAATTGGCCCTTATAAAGGTGGATTGAGGTTTCATCCCTCTGTAAATTTAAGTATACTTAAGTTTTTAGCTTTTGAGCAAGTTTTCAAAAATAGTCTAACAACTCTACCTATGGGAGGAGGAAAGGGTGGGTCTGATTTTGATCCAAAAGGTAAAAGCGATGGTGAAATAATGAGATTCTGTCAAAGTTTTATGACAGAACTTTTTAGATATATTGGTCCAAATACAGATATTCCTGCCGGTGATATTGGTGTTGGAGGAAGAGAAATTGGATTTATGTTTGGTCAATATAAAAAATTAAAAAAAGAGTTTACGGGAGTTTTAACAGGAAAGGGGCTGTCTTGGGGAGGGTCATTAATTAGACCTGAGGCAACAGGCTATGGAACCGTGTATTTTGCGGAAAATATGCTCAATTATATTAACCAATCTGTTTACAAAAAAACTGTAGTTATTTCTGGGTCAGGAAATGTAGCTCAATTTGCTGCAGAAAAATGTATTCAACTTTCAGCTAAAGTTGTCACTTTATCTGATTCATCTGGTTTTATTTATGATAAAGAGGGAATAAATAAAGAAAAATTGAACCATATTATGGTCTTGAAAAATAATAAAAGAGTTAGAATCTCCGAATATTTAAATAAATACCCCAAAGCAAAATTTTATAAAAATAAGACACCATGGAATGTGCCCTGCGACATCGCCCTGCCGTGTGCAACTCAAAATGAATTGAACAAAAATGATGCTGAAGGTTTAATTAAAAACGGATGTATTTGTATTAGCGAAGGGGCGAATATGCCTTGTACACCAGATGCTATTACTGTTTTTAGAAAAAACAAAGTTTTATATGCCCCAGGGAAAGCTTCAAACGCAGGAGGAGTTGCAGTTTCAGGGCTTGAAATGGCTCAAAATTCATTACGATACAGCTGGACAAGAGAGGAAGTAGATAATAAACTGAAAGATATAATTCTAGATATTCATAATTCTTGCATCACTCACGGTAAAGAAAAAAAATATATTAATTATGAAAAAGGTGCTAACATTGCTGGTTTTATAAAAGTCGCAGATGCTATGATCGCTCAAGGAGTGGTTTAAATTATTTAATTATAATTTTTGAAATGTTAATATCTACTGAAGCAATAGCCTTAAATTCAATAAAATATTCCGAAACTAGTCTAATAGTTAAATGCTTTACCCTATCGGATGGAATAAAATCATATTTATTAAAAGGAATTAGATCACAAAAAAAAAGAGGATTAAATGTTGGGCTATTTCAACCATTAACCATTTTAGAAATTGATGCAAGTCATAGAGGGCTGGGAAAGCTTAATAATATCCGCTCAGCTAAAATAATTTCGCCTTATAAGTCGATACCTTTTGACATTGTGAAAAATACTATTGTTCAGTTTTTAGCAGAAATTTTGTCAAAAAGCATACAAGAAGAAGAAAGTAATGAGTCATTATACACATTCATAAAAACCTCCATGATTTGGCTTGATAACAGTTCGAATTACACAAATTTTCACATTCACTTTGTAATTAAATTTTTAAGATATCTTGGAATTTCGCCTGATAAAACCAACATTATATTTGATGGGTTTGACATGTTAAATGGAGAGTTTAGTAATGACTCTCAAAATATTAATTACATAAACGGAAATGTAATTAAAAATTTTAAAGGATTTTTAGGCACAGATTTTGATGAGATTAGAGACTTGATTACATCTTCTTTTGAAAGAAAAGAGCTGTTAGAATTTTTAATGAAATATATGCAAATACACATGGAAAATTTCAGAAGGCCTCAATCACTTAACATCATGTATGATCTTTTTAAAAGAAAGTAAGTCGTTATTAGCATTATTTTTAATAATATCGCTAAATAGCTTTTCTCAACAACTGATTATTAAAGATTTTCAAGACGAATCTATCATTCCAAATGTTGCAGTACATAATACTTTGCAAACGTTAACAATTCTATCAGATTCAAATGGGTTAATAAACCTTTCGTCTTTTAAACAAACAGATTCCTTGATATTTAGTCATGTTTCATACGAAAAACGAATACTTTCGGTTAATAGTATTTCTCAATCTATTGTTTACTTATATCCAAAGACTCAAATATTATCTGAGATTATCCTTTCAGTGGGAAGAAACAGAGAAAATAAAGAAAAAATTTCTAGAAAGGTTTCTTTAATAAATCCAAAAAAAACTGAACTTGATTTACCTCAAACATCCGCTGATTTATTATACTATGGAGGGGGAATCAGGATTCAAAAATCCCAAGGAGCTGGAGGAAGTCCTGTGATTAGAGGGTTTGAAGCTAATAGAGTTTTACTTGTTATTGATGGAGTTAGGATGAATAATGCCATATACAGGTCTGGCCATCTTCAAAACGCGATAACAATTGATCCGTATACACTTGAAAGAACTGAAATTATTTTTGGACCATCTTCAGTTGGTTACGGCTCAGATGCATTGGGAGGGGTTGTACATTTTTACACTAAAAAACCTAAAATTAATAACGAAAAAATTTGGACATTAAATGGAGTCAGTTCTTATAATACTGCGCTTAACCACAAGGTCAATAATTTTAGTGCCGAGTTTAGCGGAAAAAAATGGGCAAGTTTTACTAGTTTTTCTTATTCTGACTTTGGTGATATAATTATGGGTAGTAAAAGGAATCACGGTTTTAAAAATTGGGGATTGAATAAATATTTTCTTGATGGCAATAATCTAAATTCTCATAATCATTTAAATAAAAATTCAGAAATTCAAACTAACACTGGCTATTCACAGTTTGACTTTTTACAAAAGTTAAATTTTAAAATTTCCGATGATTCTAATATTATTTTCAATATTCAACATTCTAAATCATCAATCATTGATAGATATGATAAATTGAATGAATTTAATAACGAGGAAAATCTCAAGTATGCTCAATGGTATTATGGTCCTCAGGAAAGAAGTCTATTCTCATCTACATACAATTTTTTAAATAATAAAAATTGGTTAAGCAAAGGGTCTGTTGTTGCTGCTTATCAAAATATAAAAGAATCCAGAAACAATAGAAAATTTGAGTCTCTGACTTTAAATTCCCAATCTGAAAATGTAAAAGTCTATTCATTAAATTTAGATTTTGTTGGGTTTGAAAAAGATAAATCATCTTTTTCTTATGGTTTTGAATACACTTATAATGATGTAAACTCAAGAGCTCTTGCAGAAAAATTAATTCAAGGAGATCACTCTTTAATCAGCTCAAACAGTATTGATAAAATGTTTAATATTCCCACTCGATATCCTAGTGATGGAAGTAATTACAGTACAATAGCAACTTATTATGAATTTAGAAAAGATATCTCAGCAAAATCTAATTTTAACATCGGAATGAGGTATACCCAAACAAATCTTAATGCTAGTTGGGAAGAAGCTGCGCTTATTGACGCCAATTTAAACACAGTTAATACTAAAAATTCGTCACTCACAGGCAGCATAGGTTACGTTAAGAGGTCTGATAATAACTGGCAAGTAAATACTAATTTTTCCAGTGGATTCAGGTCCCCAAATATTGATGATATTGGAAAGATAAGAGAAAACAGGGGAATGCTTTCTGTTCCTAACAAAAAACTCAAGCCTGAATATGCATACAGTTCAGAGTTAGGGCTCAGTAAATTTTATAATGATAAAATGAATGTTTTTTCTTTGAATCTTTATTACACTCATATAACTAATCATATAAGTAGGGATTTTTTTCAAATTTTAAATGACCAAACAACCGATAGTCCTAATACAATTCTTTATAATTCTGAAGAGGTTATAACTATGGCTAATATTAATAAAGGTAGAGCTTATATTTATGGCTTTTCTTTTGATTCAGAAGCTAAAATTTCAGAAAACTTTTTTTTTAAGAGTAACCTAACATATACAAGAGGAGGAAGTGTTAAAAATCCTAATCCACTACCCTCAATTTCCCCATTATTTGGAGCATTTTATTTAAAATGGATTGATTCAAATCTAAAAATGCAATTGTCATACAGATTTTCTGAGGCCAAAAATCCAGAAGAGTACAGTAAAGGAGGAGAAGACGGTCTTGAAGAAACTCCAATTATAGGTTATCAAAATAAAGCTCCAATATATAACGGAATGCCTTCTTGGGGTGTTTTAAAGTTCTCTTCCTCATTTAAATTAACCAAAAACCTAAAAACAATTTTGATTTTAGACAATCTACTTGATATTCACTACCGGGAATTCGCTTCAGGAATTTCATCACCTGGAAGAAACCTTAATATAGTTTTTGAGTATGATTTCTAAAAAAATTTAATCTAAAATGGTTACTTTCGCTTCTTATAAAATTATGATCCTAATAAGATGGCTTTTAAGGAATACAAAAGACTAAATCTATCGCAAATTGCCAAAGAAGTTCTTACTGATTGGGAATCCAACCATTCATTTAAAAAAAGTATTGATTTAAGACAAGGTGCTCCAAAATTTGTTTTTTACGAGGGGCCTCCTTCTGCAAATGGAATGCCTGGGATTCATCATGTTATGGCAAGAAGTATCAAAGATATTTTCTGTAGATATAAAACTTTAAAAGGATTTCAAGTTCATCGAAAAGCTGGTTGGGATACTCATGGCCTTCCAATAGAACTTAGTGTTGAAAAAGAACTTGGAATCACTAAAGAAGATATTGGCAAATCAATTTCTGTTGAAGATTACAACAAGGCATGTAAAAAGGCTGTTATGCGTTACACCGACGTGTGGAATGATTTAACTAAAAAAATGGGGTACTGGGTCGATATGGAAAACCCATACATAACTTATAAACCAAAATATATAGAATCTGTTTGGTGGTTATTAAAAAATCTCTTTGAAAAAGGTTTGATTTACAAGGGTTACACCATTCAACCATATTCTCCAAAAGCGGGGACTGGTCTTAGTTCGCATGAGCTAAATCAACCTGGAACATATCAAGATGTTACAGATACCACAGTAACTGCTCAGTTTAATGCAATAAAAAATACTTTGCCCAAAAGTTTAAAAAATTACGATTCAGTCCATTTCTTAGCATGGACGACAACGCCATGGACACTTCCTTCAAATACAGCGCTGACTGTTGGTCCAAAAATAAAATATACTGTAGTTTCCACTTTTAATCAATACACCAATAAACCAATACACGTTGTATTAGCTAAAAATTTAGTGTCAAAAGTTTTGTCTAATTCTTTTTTTAAGGTAGAAAAAAAAGAAGATTTGAAATTAAAAACTAATGCCAAAAATAAAATTCCCTATTTTGTAAATAACACTTTTTTAGGTAGTGATTTAATAGGAGTTCAATACGAACAACTTTGGAGCGAGGCACCTCTTCCCTATAAAAATGCCGAAAACGCTTTTAGGATTATAGGAGGTGATTTTGTAACTACTGAAGATGGAACAGGTATTGTTCACACAGCACCAACTTTTGGAGCTGATGATGCTAAAGTTGCTAAAGAGGCAAATCCAGAAATTCCTCCAATGCTAATTTATGATGAAAAACAGCAACTAGTTCCTCTTGTAGATCTACAAGGAAGATTTAGACCAGAATTAGGAGAGTTAGGTGGAAAATATGTAAAAAATGAATATTACAGTTCAGCAGAAAAAAAACCTGAAAAATCTGTAGATGTCGAAATTGCTATAAAATTGAAGGAAGAAAATAAAGCTTTTAAAGTTGAAAAATATGTACATAGTTACCCCAATTGTTGGAGAACTGATAAGCCTATTTTATACTATCCATTAGACTCTTGGTTTATTAAAGTAACAGAAAAAAAAGAAGCTCTAATAAAACTAAACGAATCAATCAACTGGAAGCCAAAATCGACCGGAGATGGAAGATTTGGAAATTGGCTTGCTAATGCAAACGACTGGAATCTGTCAAGATCTCGGTATTGGGGAATTCCTCTTCCTATTTGGAGGTCTGAGGACTCTAAAGAAACTATTATAATTGGCTCAGTTGAAGAATTAAAAAATGAAATTGAAAAGTCAATTAATTTAGATTTTATGAAAGCAGACCCTTTTGATTCTTTTGAAATTGATAATATGGATGAATCTAATTATGATTCAATTGATCTTCATAAAAACATAGTGGATAAGATCGTCTTAGCCTCCACTTCCGGACAAAAAATGTTTCGAGAATCAGATTTAATTGATGTATGGTTTGATTCTGGTTCTATGCCCTATGCTCAATGGCATTACCCTTTTGAAAATAAAGAAATGATTGACGATAAGATAGCTTTCCCAGCTGATTACATTGCTGAAGGAGTCGATCAAACAAGAGGATGGTTTTATACTCTTCATGCAATTAGTTCAATGGTTTTTGATTCAATTTCATATAAAAATGTGATTTCTAACGGTCTGGTACTTGATAAAAATGGACAGAAAATGTCTAAAAGGTTGGGCAACGCGGTGGATCCTTTCAAAACAATCGAAGAATTTGGGCCTGATGCTACAAGATGGTATATGATAAGTAATGCTAATCCTTGGGATAATTTAAAATTTGATGTTGAGGGTATTGAGGAAAGTAAACGTAAATTTTTTGGAACATTATATAATGTTTACTCATTTTTTACTCTTTATGCCAATATTGATAATTTTAATTACCTAGAAAAAGAAATTGACAATAGTGAAAAGTCTGAACTTGATAGATGGATTATTTCTGAACTAAACTCCTTAATCTTTGAAGTTGACAAATATTACTCTAACTATGAACCTACAAAAGCTGCTAGATCAATTTCTAAATTCGTTCAATTATATTTAAGTAATTGGTATGTTAGGCTTTCTAGAAGAAGGTTTTGGAAAGGGTCATACGAAAAAGATAAGATTAGTGCCTATCAAACTTTATATACGTGTTTAATAGAAATTGCTAAAATTTCATCCCCAATCGCCCCTTTTTACATGGATAGGTTGTACTGTGATTTAACTTCAAATTCTCGTTTTAATTCATTTAAGTCTGTTCATCTTGATGATTTTCCTATTTCAAACAGTAACCTAATTGATACTGAATTACAAAAGAAAATTAGAAAAGCTCAAACAATTTGCTCATTAGTTTTATCTCTTAGAAAAAAAGAAAAAATTAAAGTCCGCCAACCTTTATCAAAAGTAATGATTCCTTACTCTAGTAAGAATGAAAAATTACAGTTTGAACAAATTTCAGAGCTTATTAAATCAGAGGTGAATGTAAAAGAAATTGAACTAATCAGTAATTCATCTGGAATATTAGTAAAAAAAGTAAAACCTAATTTTAAAAGTTTAGGCCCAAAGTTTGGAAAACTATTGACCCCAATAGCTGAAAAAATAAAATTACTTGATATATATGATATTGAAAAAATAGAAAACGGCGACACTATTTCAATAATAGTAAATGATAATCCTATTGTAATTAATCCTAACGATGTTGAAGTTATTTCTGAAGACATTAAGGGTTGGTTAGTCGCTTCTGAAAACAATATTACCGTTGCTTTAGACGTTCAATTAAATAATGAGTTAGTAAATGAAGGAATAGCTCGCGAACTTGTAAACAGAATCCAAAATCATAGAAAAGAAATTGGTCTTTTGGTTACTGATAAAATTATTTTAAATATTCAGAGGGATAATATTATTGAAAAAGCTATTTTTGAAAACAGAGAATATATCATGAATGAAACACTCTCTGTAAAATTAAATATTGAAGATTCAATTAATAGAGGTATTGAAATTAACTTTGATAATATAGAAACTAAATTAAACATAGAAAAAAAATAATCATGGAAACTACTCGTTATTCAGATAAAGACTTAAAATACTTTAAATCTCTCATTGAAGAGAAAATTGAAAAAGCTCAAAATGATTTGGCACTTATTAAAAGTGCTTACATGAACGATGGAAATAATGGTACTGAGGATACTTCCCCAACTTTTAAAGCTTTTGAAGAAGGCTCGCAAACAATGTCTAAAGAAGCTAACACTCAACTTGCCATTAGACAGGAAAAGTTTATTAGAGATTTAAAAAGTGCACTAATTAGAATTGAAAATAAGACATATGGTGTTTGTAGAGAAAACGGTAAGCTAATAAATAAAAAGCGTTTAGAACTTGTTCCACATGCAACTTTAAGTATAGAAGCTAAAAACAAAATGTCTTAATAATTGTGGTTTAATTACAATTTATGAGTCTAAATAAGTCTGTACTGATAATATTTCTAATTCTTCTAATTGATCAGTTTACTAAAGTTTACATAAAATTACATTTTCCCTTAACTATTTATGGTTCAGAAGCTCTGGTCGATTGGGGATGGTTTAAAGTTCTTTTTGTAGAAAATAAAGGCATGGCATGGGGGGCCAAAATCAGTGATTTTATTCCCTTTATTAACGATAGGTTAGGTAAATTAATTCTAACCTTAATTAGAATTACTGCAGTTCCTTTAATTTTTTATTGGCTTTATGATAGTATTAATAAAAAAGAACACAAACTTCTAATAATTAGTATTTCTTTGGTTCTAGCTGGTGCCATCGGAAATTTAATCGATTCCATTTTATATGGTTATCTGTTTACTGATAGTTACCTTAATATTGCCAGCTTTAACCCAGGCAATGGTTATGAATCGCTTTTATATGGACATGTTGTTGACATGTTACAATTCCCAATGTTTTCTTGGACTTGGCCCAATTGGTTTCCTTTTTTAGGTGGAAATAGTTTTACATTTTTCGAGCCAGTCTTTAATTTTGCTGATACAGCTATTAGTACCGGAGTTGGTATTATGTTGGTGTTTAACAAGAAAATATTTACTTAAAATTTATAGATTTTTTCAGGTGTAATACAATAATCCAGTTTTATGTCTTGTAAAAATACATCACTAATTTTTTCAATTGGTTCAAAAAAAGATAACCCTATTTTAATTGTTTTTAATGAACACTTTTTTAAAAATCTGTCGTAATAGCCCCCTCCGTAACCCACTCTATCTCCAAACTTGTCAAAGCAAAGTAAGGGGACAAAAACTAAATCTATTTGATCTTCATTTATTTTTATTCCTGAATCTGGTTCTGAGATTCCCTGCTCATTAATTGTCATTAGAGTAGCGTCTGTTAGAAGATAATTAGTGATTGTCTTGTCGTTAAAATTCGTTTTAGGCAATACTACATTCTTATCTTTCCCTTGAATAATCTGAATGATCAATTGTGTATCTATTTCATTG
Organism: uncultured Flavobacteriaceae bacterium; assembly: GCA_938088195.1. Taxonomy (GTDB): domain Bacteria; phylum Bacteroidota; class Bacteroidia; order Flavobacteriales; family Flavobacteriaceae; genus MAG-121220-bin8. The sequence continues at coordinate 30,872 of CALKEO010000067.1, forward strand.
TTTTTTTCAATAGGAAAAAAAATGTGATAATTAGTATAATCCCAAATGGCCATGTTTAAAGATCTGTTGGCAATTTCAAGGCTTAATTCTTTACAATCATTTTCACTCAAAGAATTTCTTTTTGTTTTAAAAAACACCCTTAGATCTTTTTTTAACACTAATTCTTAGTTTTAAATTTATTTCCTTTAAATATCATATAAGGCAAGGGAACAAGTATTGATAAAAAGTATATCACAGCTGCAGTAGACTCTTCAAATACTATATATGATGTTATGTATATTAATGAAGAATAAATAGCAAGGTTTATAAAAAACTTTTTAAAAAAAATAAGATAATTTTTTAAATCAAAAGACTCTTTCTCTTTTTTGGACATAGTGTTATACCCAGCCAATAACATATCTGCGTTATTTTCATTTGTAACGAAAGCAACTCCAACAAAACATATATTTGTGATAATTAATGCTAAAAACATTTCCATTTTTAATTTATTTAAAAGCCAAGATAAAAATTTAAAAAGAATTATTTTAGTGCAGTGAGCAAACAGTCTTTAAATCCTGAATTTTCAACCCTTCCTAATCAGCCTGGTGTATATCAATTTTTTAATGAGTCCAATAAGATAATATATATAGGAAAGGCAAAAAATTTAAAAAAAAGAGTATCCTCTTATTTTCAAAAAAACGTAGGTTCTCAAAAAACAAAAAATCTTGTAAAAAATATAGCAGAGATTAAACATGTTGTTGTTTCCTCAGAATCGGATGCGTTATTGCTAGAAAATTCACTTATTAAAAAATACCAGCCTAAATACAACATCTTACTAAGAGATGACAAAACTTATCCCTGGATCTGTATTAAGAAAGAAAGGTTCCCAAGAGTTATGTTCACGCGAAAAGTAATAAAAGATGGCTCTGAATACTATGGCCCTTACACTAATTATAAAACAATTAATATTCTCCTTGATTTAATTAATAATCTTTACCCATTAAGAATAGGGAATTACAACCTCTCTGAAAAACAGATTAATTCTAGTGATAAAGTGCTATGCCTTAGAGTTTTAAAAAAAAACGGAAATACTTTGATTTTAGGTTTTCAAAAAAATGATAAGGTCAGTCCTAATGAAACATTGATTTCTGAGAAAGATTATGAAATTAACATAAAATCTATTCGCGAAATCCTTAGGGGGAAACTAAATCCTTCAAAAGAAGTTTTAAGAAAAAAAATGTTGGTTTTTTCTAAAAATATGGAATTTGAAAATGCGCAAAAAATTAAAGAAAAAATCGAACTTTTAGAAAATTACCAGTTTAAATCTACGGTAGTAAGTTCTAAGCTAAATAATATAGATGTCTTTAGTATACTTTCAGATAAAACACATGCTTATGTTAATTATTTACAGGTTGCCTATGGTCGCATCGTTAGGTTTCACAATATTGAGCTTAAAAAAAAATTAGATGAAACGGATGAAGATCTGCTTTTAATGTGCATTGTCAATTTAAGAGATAAATTTAAATCAAATAATAAAACTATCATTTGCCCATTTAAATACTCTCCGTTAATTCCTGTTAAATTTATTGTACCAAAAATGGGAGAAAATAAAAAACTTCTTGAACTTTCTAAAAAAAATATTGCCTACTTCAAAATCGAAAAATTAAAAAAAATTCAAATTGTTGACCCAGAACGTCATTCAAAAAGAATTATGAATCAGATGAAAAATGATCTAAGATTGAAAAATGATCCTGAACACATTGAATGTTTTGATAATTCTAATATTCAAGGATCAAATCCAGTAGCGGCATGTGTTGTTTTTAGAAACGGAAAGCCTTTTAAAAAAGAATACAGACATTATAATATAAAAACGGTTGAAGGGCCAGATGATTACGCCTCAATGGAAGAGGTAATTTACAGGAGATATAAAAGAATGATTGATGAAAAAAAGAAATTACCCTCATTAATTATCATTGATGGTGGAAAGGGTCAACTAAGTTCGGGAGTTTGTGCTTTGAAAAAATTGCATTTAGATAAGAAAATAATTGCTCTTGGTATAGCAAAAAGATTGGAGGAAATATTCTATCCATCTGATCCAATTCCTTTGTACTTAGATAAAAGATCTGAAACATTAAAAATAATACAACACATGAGAAATGAAGCGCATCGTTTTGCAATTACATTTCATAGAAATAAAAGAAGTGGACAGGCATTAAATTCATCACTTGACTCGATTATTGGAATTGGAGAAAAAACCAAAATTACTCTTTTAAAAAAATACAAATCAATTAAAAAAATTAAAGAAACACCTCAAGAGTCAATTATTAAACTAATTGGTGTGGCAAAAGCAAAAAAAATAATCTCATTTTTAAATTCATCCAAATAGTATTTATATTTTTGTATTCATGAGAATAAAAGCTTTGGTAATTTGTTCTATTTTTCTTCTATCAAACTTGGCTAATAGTCAAAATTCAAAAGGAATTAGTTCGCCGTTTATTAGCACATCATTCGATTCTTTTAAAACAGGTGAGTGGATTAAATTTAGAATTCACTACGGTATTTTCAACGCTAGTTATGCCACTTTAGAACTTCAAGAAAGTAGTGTTGGCAATGAAAGTGTACACAAAGCAGTAGCAATTGGAAGAACCACGGGAATTGCTAGGTTTTTCTTCAAGGTTGAAGACAGATATGAAACTTATTTTAAAAAAAATATTGTAAAACCATTAAAATCTACCAGAAATATTTATGA
>CALKEO010000068.1 GCA_938088195.1 uncultured Flavobacteriaceae bacterium
ATTGCTTTAATTTTTCTAGCATGGCTCTTAATACCCCGGGAGTTGTTTCATTGGCATCGCGAAACATGCTGTATTCCCAAGTATTAACCCAAGAACAAGCAATATCTTTGTTATTAAAATCTTCTAATAATAAAGACATTAAAGAGGTCTTTCCCGTTCCCCATTCGCCTTGCAATCCAACTGTAATCGGAGTATCACTACGCGTAATAAAATTAGATAACGCTAAACTATATTTTTCTACTTTTAATAAATCTTCTGATTTAAGTGAAATCGGTTTATCAGTGATTGAACTCATAAGATATATAATATTGTTATTTTAATTAGGTTGGGTATACAATTTATAAAATAAATATTTTATATTTGATTCATAAATGGTTCATTTAAAGCATATTTCATTTTGATTGATATTCTAAAAAAAGAAGTTGAAAAAAAAATTGGAAAAAAAATAACAAATAGAGGAGATTGTGAATTAGTCTCAAATGTTATTTTAGAAACACTTCAATTAGAAATTAGCTATAGTACCGTTAGAAGACTTTACGGGCTAGTCAATGAGACAAAACCAAATAGTAAAACATTAAATATTTTAGCGAAATTTATAGGCTATAAAAATTATATTCATTTTTCTCAAAATCATAATTACAAACAAAAAATTAATCTAACTGAAATTATTTACAAAACGGTTGCAAAAAACAAACCTGAAGAAATTATCAATCTTGTAAATACAACCAAGAAAAGTTCTGAAGATTTTACAAGTCTAGTCATAATTCTAATACGTGAATTATGGCATGACGAAAATTATCCATTGATAGATCGAATATTCAATTTAAAGACCCTTAATTTTGATTCGTTTTCTTATTACGAAGTCCTTAAACTTGGAAATGCTATTGGATTATTAATTCGAAAAAAAAATAAACTTCACCCACTACTTCTAAATAACATTAATTTTTTGGATTGTATATTTCTAATTTTTGTGGACTACTCAAGTTTAAATAAATATTATGGAGAGGCGTTAGAAATTATTAAAAAAAATAATATTAGATATGATATGACTCTATTTTCATCTGCTCTGCTTGAATTTAGAAATTTTCTTGAAAATAAAAACGTTAATGTAATAACTATAAAGGCATCTAACACAAAACGTCTCCATCCAATTTTAAGTGGTCGTATATTAAGCTTAAACCTCCTTAGTGCAGAGCCAAATAAAACTTTAGAGATATTAAATGCTTATCATAAATCTATTTCCTCAAAAGGAAATTTAACTAGTTATTATTATGAATTATTTACAACTTCGATTCTTTTAAAAAACATCGAGATCATGTCCTTTTTAATAAGTCGGACTAGTTTAAAAGTTGAATTTTATTTTCAAAAAAATCATTTAAATTCATTCTATTTAATGTGCCTATTTTATTACAAATTAACCGGAGATAAAGAAAATGAAACTAAAATTATAAAATTTTTTAAACTAAGTGAGTGCCGGTACAGTTATGAAGAATTTATAGACCTTTTATATCTTGTTTACTTGTATAACAATACAACAACTAGTGCTCATAAAAAGAAAATTAAAGCCAGGTACCAAAGCTTGAGTGAAAAACTTAACTACTCCTATTTCTCAGAAGATTTTTTACTTACGTATTTTGATTAAACCCTCCCCAAAATAGTTCGACTTCACTCCCTTTGGCTCCACTTTTTATTCCCAAGAATAATTTTTTCTAAAAACAGCTAAATCAGATCTAAAATAGTTCGACTTCACTCCCCCCTGCTCCAAATATTATTTTTAAAAATAATATAATTATTGGGGGAAATTAAGACCGTACTAGCAACTAAACCGACTTCTCGTCCACTTCTAAGTTTATATAATTTTTAATCTTAAATAAAAAAGCCGTGAAGCAATAGTTAAATAATCTTGACTTAGATAACTATTATTTATAAAGCGTTAACTTTTTATCTTTCATATTCCAGATGACGTTACTGAATTTCAATAAAAACCCTGTGCCCAATAAAGAGGTTGGGGTATCAAGAACTGTGGCTACTACATTTTTTACAATGTAATCCCCTATTTTAACCTCCTCCAAAACTACAAGGTCTCCGTAGGCCTCTCCTCCTATACCGAAAGATTTAACTGTTTTATTTAAGTCTTTATAGTTGACTCCATTAGCAATTAGTCTTTCAAACATTATATTACCAATAGTAAAACCCATTGCTCCGCTGTCCAAAAGCCATTCACCTTTAACACCATTAATTTCTAACTCGACGTCATAGGCTAGGCGAGAATCAACAACAGTTCCTCTTTGTAATAAACCAACTTCTATAAACTCCGTATCTCCGACTAAATCTTCCGCATTGTAAGTATTTAAGTCATTTCGGTTCACAACTGTTGAAATTCCTTTAACATATTCACTAATAATTTTAATTCCAGAATTCGTAAATAGGACGGTTTCAGTACCTTGATATAGTTTGTCTGAAAAAAAATCGCCTTCTTTTATTATTATCTGATTATCAACCTCTCTTCTTTCAATCCCTATGCCTTGAAAATAGTTTCCGTTAAACTCACCATTATAGGTCCATAAATCGCCATTAACAATTGAAGTAAACACTCCTTTTATCAGTTGACCATTCTGATAAATACCTTCATACTCATGACCGTTTGTAAAGACGGTTTTCCCCTCTCCATTTAATTGATCATTTTTCCAAATACCCTCTTTATAAGAAATATCGTGGTTGATATACTCTAAGCGACCCTGACCGTCACGCTGACCCCTGTCATTCACCGTTCCACAATAAGACGTTTCAACTTCTGTTCCATTGGTAAATAGAATAGTTTTTAAAATTGGTTGGTCGCATTGCGCTTGGGTTTGGAGAATTGAAAAACAGATGCTAAAAAGAAAATAAAGTGTACTATTATTCATAATGTATAATTGGCTATAAAGACGAATCTAAATATATTTATCTACTAAAAAAAATAAAAAGAACTGTAGTCTAAAAAAAAATCGTTAGATTTAATGATAATACCGATTTAACATTATGACTTTAAAGTCTATCAAACTTAGTTGTGTCTGTTTTTTTTTACTGTGCTTATTTTATGCTGAAGCCCAATACTACACTGGTCAAAAAGTTTTTGCCAACAAGTTTCCTACTGAAATTATAGACTCCACAAAAGAGACCTACATTCAAATAAATAATTCTAGTGGTGATATTATAGTGGCAGTAGAACAACTTAGCACTGGCATAGTTATTCGGCATGTATACATAAAATCATACGAAACATATAAATTTCATGGTATTCCAACAGGAACTTATGTTTGTAAATATATGTGGACCGATCAAAATGGAAAAAGACATTTTAATAAAGATGACAAATCAATGAAGTTTAAATCAAATGAAGTTGGAGGTTATATCATTACAATGGAAAAGTCAGTTAGCGGAAATTTAACTCAATCTGGGATTTCTGAGTCTGATTTTTTCAATTAAAAATACTAATCTAAAAAATATAATATGGAAGGTTTTAAAAAGTGCTCAAAAGGCCATTTTTACAAAGAAGAAAAATCAGATTGTCCTTACTGCCCAAATGAAAGCAGCGCGGATGATGTTAAAACAGAGTTTCTTTCTGAAACAAAATCAGTTTCTAAAGACGATCCTTTAAAAACTCAAGTTTTTGGCGGACAAGATTCCTCTGAAATGAGAGAATCAAATAAACCGGCTTCAACTCAGGCCTTTAATCCAACAAAGACTATGATTGTTGGAGCCAATAATACTGTCTCCGACAATGAATCCAGTCCCCAAGTTAGAAGACGATTAAGGGGCTGGTTGGTTAGTTTTGATTTGGAAGACTTTGGCGTAGATTTTAAAATACTTGAAGGTCGAAATACGATAGGGTCGAAATCTTCTAACGAAATTACAGTTTTAGACCAGCAAGTATCATCTGTGCATGCGCTTATTTTGTGTAGGAAAGACGTGTTTTTACTTTCAGACGAAATGTCTTCGAATGGGACTTCTGTAAACGGACAAGATTTAAGCCCAAGAGACCCAAAAGAGCTAAATGATGGAGACGAAATTAAAATTGGAAATACAACATTCCTTTTCAAAAAGGCTTTTAAGTAAAATATATTATTTTGAAAAATTACATTTTATACTGCATCATATTTTTCTTTTCTTTTTTTACGCTAGAAGCTCAAATTAAAGTCAACAGCGAAATTGATATAACAAGCTATCCCTCTGTAAGTTTTGATATCTACAACAGAAATCCAAATTTTAAAACTAAAGAAAACTATAATTTTTTCCGCTTGTCAGGCGCCAGTGAAGTTTTGATTGACTCTGTATCAATAAGAAATATTAATGATACTATTAATTATTCAAAAGAAAACAAATGTGTCTTAATACTGGTTGAATCAATTAATAATTCAGATAGATACGAACAGGTCAATACATTTTTTAAAGCTTTAAATAATTCACTTGAAAAATTTGTAAATTCTGGAGATAAAATTCAAATAGCTGCTTTTCACTTAAGACAAGACAATACAAGAATACTCAATCCTTTACACAATAACTTTACAGATGATATTAAAGTTCTTCAAAATGCAATTAAAGATTATGATGCATCAAAAAACAAAGAAACCAAACCCGTTTCAGAAATACCCGGGGCAATTTTGGAAGGCATTGACTTATTAGTTGAAATTCCTGTTGATTACAGCAAATCTATTTTGTTGCTTTCGGAAGAACGAACAAACAAATACTCAACTCAAAAAACATTTGTTAATGTTATTGATATTGCTCAAGATAAAGAAATTGTCATTAATAGTATCAAGTATAATCGATCGGATTATAGACAACATACAAACCCCGTTTTAGCAGCTCAAACCTATGGCGAATCAAAAGTACTTGAATTGAGTAGAGGCAACTTAAGAGGTGCCAACAGAAAAAAACAAGCACAAGCAGAAAAAATTATTAGCGCCACAATGAACAATGTTGTAAAGCGATCAAAAGGAAGTATTGGAAAAGCCAAGCTTTATTTTGACGATGTGTACAACGATGGCAGTAAGCAACACATTAGGTTGAAAGAAATCAACTCACCCCATACCCATGAATTCTCTTTTGATGCGCCTGGGAATTGGTACTTTGGTCAATTTGAAAAAAACCCTTTAATTACAATTTTGATTAGTTTATTATTAATAATTCTAGGGGGCTTAATTTTTAGAAAATTAAAAACTAAGCAACAATCAAAAAAAATGAACTTATTAAATGAAAAGAAAAAACAAAATCAAATACTGATAAAACAACAAACTGAACTATTAAGTCAGCAGAAGGAGATTGAGACTTTAAAAGAGTTAGAACAACAGCGTTTAAATGATTTGAACAATGCTAAATTTGTAAAGGAAAAAAAAGATAAAGAGGCAGAATTAATTAAAGAAATGCAAGCCCTTGGTCCCTTTCCAATTTTAAAATTTGTTGATTCAAAAAAAACGAAGTCATACGAAATTAACAAACCCTTAATGACTGTTGGGAGAGATGAATCTAATGATATTCATATTTTAAATACTAATATTTCCCGAACCCATTTTTCCATCATTTTTGAAGCATCAAATTATATAATTTTCGATAACAATAGTACCAATGGAATGATTATTAATGGCTATAAACTTAAAAAGAGTCTTCTCAAAAATGGAGATGTTATTGAAATAGCTGATGCAACATTTACATTCTTCCTATAAAATTAACATATGAAATTAAATTATTTTTCCAAAACGGTAGTTGGTCTAGTACGTAAAGCCAATGAAGACAGTATAGGCAGCATTACTAAACCAAATAAATTAAATATTAATGTTCGTATTGTTTGTGATGGTATGGGAGGTCACATTGGTGGTGCTAAAGCTTCAAAAATTGCTGTCGAATCTATACAAGAATATTTCACAAACAATCCAAATCCAGTCCCGCAGCTTGCTTTAAAAGAGGCTATAACTTTTGCCAATATACAGATTTATGGATCAGCGCAAGCAGAACCAGAATTTAAAGGAATGGGGACTACCTGCACTGTCTTATTAGAAATTGAAGGTTTGATTTATATTGCTCATGTTGGTGATAGCAGAATCTATATTCATACAGATAAAAAACTTTACAGAATAACTAAAGATCATTCTTATGTACAAGAGTTAGTTGATAAAGGGGAAATTACAGACCAACAAATGGAGACGCATCCAAAAAAAAATCAGCTTACAAGAGCGCTAGGGATTTCCGATGAAGTAGAAGTGGAAGTTGTTTCTAAGCCTATTTTAGCCAAGACCGGTGATTATTTTATGTTATGCTCAGATGGTTTAAATGGTCTGATTAACGATCGAATGATTAATTCTGTTTTGAAAACAAACGTCAGTATCGAAACAATGGTAAATAATCTAATAACTATGGCTGAGGCAGCTGGAGGCCATGATAATATCTCTGTTGACTTGATTCAAGTCCTGGAAAGCGAACACATTAGAACTCAGTTTGTGAATAAAAACAATGAAGATTTAGTTGATACAAGGACACAACAAATTGTAATTGAAAAACAATTTAAAAAAAGAAAGCCATTATATTACATAAAAAACAAAATCGTTCTTTCCTCAATATTATTGGGGTTGTTTTTTGTTGGTTACCTACTGTTAAATGACAATGCCCTTCACGTAGAAGAGTTAAGTGAAGATGTAAAAGTAATAGAAAAAAAACCTGTAAATAGAAAAGATACCATAAAAGTAATCGCTATTGAAGGTTGGGGAAAAGACAAACTCAATAACGAGTTGTTTAATAAAGTCTCTAAACAAGTTGGTAAAGAGAATTATTGTAAAGATTGTCCTCTGTTTTTTAGAGAAGGGAAAGACAAACCAATTTCAATTCACAAATACAGAAAAGAAATTAAAGAACTAGGAGTTGGTGATTACTTAATTGTCAGCGTAACAAACGGAAAAATTGATATACCAGAAATCAATAAGGCTAAAAACGAAGACAATACTGAGAATATGTTTTCTACTGAAATCGTAAGACAAGAAAAAGAAAAGCGTGAGGCTTTAAAGAAACAAGCAGAAAAAAAACGAAAAGAAAGAGAAAAGGATAGCTTAGATAAGCAAAAGAAAGATAATACGATGAAAATTGGTTTTGAGGTTGGGATTAAAAAACCAGACTCTATAAAATCAGTTAAGAAAAAGAAAAAAACGGAAAAGAAGAAAAAGAAGAAAAACAGCTCTAAATCAAATCTAGAGCAGAAAGAAAATGACACAATAAGTTCAAAAAAAGAATAATATCTATGTTTCCAAACTTAGGTTCAAAATACATACACATAAAAAAAATTGGTAATGGTGGTACAGGGGTTGTAAATCTAGCTCTAGACACACACAGCGGATTTCCGGTTGCTATCAAATCTTTATTTGAAAGTCATTTCAATAACAATCCAGAGATGTTGAAAAAATTCAGGATTGAAGCTAATATTTACTTAATGCTCTCACATCCAAATATTGTTAAATTGAAAGATTTAATTCTAAAAGATGGTGCTCATTTAGTTATGGATTATATTGAAGGTATGACCTTAGAAAAATATATCAGTTCTGTAACTGGACCAATTCCATCTGAAGTTGCCATAGCTATGATCAAAGAAATCGCAGAAGCTATTGGATACGCACACCAAAAAGAAATTCCAATTCCTGGATATAATGGTGTATTACATCTAGATATTAAACCAAGTAATATCCTTATTAGTGATGCTGGTAAAGTAATGGTTATTGACTATGGTATATCACAAGGAAACAGTGAAGAGCGTATGAATCAAATTGTTGGTAGCTTAATGTATATGGCGCCTGAACAATTAGAGCAAGGTACTGCTTTAGACCATCGAACAGATATTTATTCACTTGGGGTCCTACTGCATCAAATGCTAACAGGCTCTACTCCCTATTCATCTAAAAATACAAAAGAGGAAATAATAAATAAAATACAGAATAAACCTCTTGAAAGGTTAGTTAATGTTTATCCACATGTAGACAATAGAATACAAAAAATTATTGATACTGCTACATCAAAAAGCCCCGAGAGCAGGTATCAGAACTGCGAAGCATTTATTAATGACCTTAAAAAACTAGAAAATGAAGCAATTTAAAATTGGAAAGGGCGCTAGTAATGACGTTGTTATTGAAAATGACCCTACAGTATCAAGGGTGCATTTGGCTGTATTTATTGATGATGAAAAAAATATTTTTGTTACAGATTTAGGTTCAACAAATGGAACTTATGTAAATGGTGTTAGAATAGAAGAATCCGTAAAACTTGAAACCTTAGATGTCCTAAAAATTGGAAATACTTTAGTGAATTGGCCAAAATTTTTAAAGGATAATGATAATCTTGAAAAAGTATATGAGACTCTTAATGATTCATCTAAAATTGCTGAATCAGAAAAAATTACAAAAACTAGTTTTAAAAAAAAGAGGAATATTTACAAGTATAGTCTTATTTTGATTTTCATTATTCTAGGTATAATTTTCTTAATGGCTTTCGTTGAAAAAGAGGATATTTATAATAAAGATGATCCTAAAAGAGATAAACATAATGCTATAACTTTAGTTCACACTAATAAACAAAAAAAACAAAGAACAAATGTGACCTATGATTTTTCATGTCTTAATTCAGATGGAGATGCAGGAACGAATGATGCTATTTATAGTTTTGGTGAAATTACAAGAGACATACAAAGTTCTTTTTTTGAAGATGTTAAGATCTCTGTTCTTGATGAACAAGAACAAGGTCGTAAGTTGCTAAAAGCTTTAAAAAAAGAATACAGATTTATTGAAGCAGGAGACCAATATCAAAAATTAAAATCTATACTTAATAATCTAGTTAGTAGATTGGCAACACCCAAAGGATTTAATTATAAAATATTTCTTTTGGATGATCCAACAGTAAATGCTGTTACTTTGGGTGGTCATATTTTTTTCTACAAAGGAATGTATGATTTTTGTAAGACAAATTCTGAAATCGCTGCAATTATTTCCCATGAAATTGCTCACAACGAATTAGGCCATTCAACTTTAGCAATAAAAAAACAAAAA
>CALKEO010000069.1 GCA_938088195.1 uncultured Flavobacteriaceae bacterium
CAGCGATTCGGCATCATCCGACTAAGTTTTCTATTTGTGGTTGTGGCAGAAGCCAATCCATACTTTGCGATGGTTCCCATAAACTAACATAAGAAGAATTTGAATATAAAAAGAAGGGAAATCAGTAGTTTTTGTAAAAAAAGTGGGGAGCTTATAATGAAGTTACTTCCATCATCTAAAATCCTGCATCACTACTCCATCCCCACCAGACAATAAATAAAACTAAACAAATAATAAACAAATGTTTATTAATCAATAACAATATTACTAGCTTAAATTATTACAATACAAGGATTTAGACATTGTTTTCAAATAGTGGAATAGCCTAAAATTATAGTTTTACAAAAAGATTTTTCTTTTAGCTCAAAACAGTGCTTATACCATAATCACTTTTCATTTATTTTAGATGAATCTTCAAGAATAATATTAATTAAATTGCATATCACTGGGGATGTAGCTCAGCTGGCTAGAGCGCTTGACTGGCAGTCAAGAGGTCGTGGGTTCGAGTCCCATCTTCTCCACTCGTAAATCAAGCACTTACACTAATATTGTAGGTGCTTTTTTATTTTTAGTATACCCATTAGTATACCGCTTTAGCTTTTTAATCACAAATCCCAGAACTTTCAGAAGAAGATATGCCTGTGGTTTAGGTAATTACTTTTCTCTTTTAACTATTCTTTTTTGATATATATGTCTCGCTAATAAAGCTATTGAAATAATCCATAATGTAATTGTCAGTTCAAAAGGCAACCAATTGTCAGTAACTTCAAATGTTAAAATACCCGCACCTATTGTGTCTTTTATCATAAGAGCAAGAATAATTATCGTGCCAATTATGAATTGATATTTATCTAGTACTTTTTTCATAAAGATTACTTTCTTTAAATGTAATTAATTAAAAACACCTGATTTAAAAGAAGAGGATATGCCTGTGGTTTGAAGTAAGATTAAACTTTATTTAATTCAAAAATCTCATAACTTACCATAACATCATCAAAAATTGGTTTTGACACAGGATTTGAACCATCCAAAAATGAATTTAAACCATCTTCATCGTGTACAGCAATCTTGAACATTATTGCACTTTTATCTGGGGACACTGTACCTAAAGTTTTAGTTAAATCTGCTATTTTTCTTCTTTCATTCAACCCCTGTTCAGACTGCATAAAGCGCATAAATTTCTCAAACTTACCTTCTTTTAACTTTGCGACAACAAGTATATCTTTCATTTTAATTGATTTATGGTTAATAAGATGCTAATATAAAAAACTCTAATTCTACTCAGTGTTTTTCTGCCTGAACTTAATGAAGAGGATATGTCGATGGTTTAGTTTGTTTTTAAATCATAAATAATATTCTTAATAAAGTCCTTTTTAGTTATGTTTCCTGGGCCATTTAATTCTGATTTGATTTCAGCCATTATTTGTTCTACAGATAAACCTTCTGTAAATCCTTTTTCGGTAATTTCATAATGCTCTTGAAGAATGTTTTTTAGGTTTATGACATCGTTAATATCACAAACAGGTCCGTGTCCAGGAATTATTTTTGTTTGACCATTAGAAATAGCAATAATTTGACTTAAAATATTAATGAACCCCTTAAAGCTACCTCCGTCATTTAAATCAACAAAAGGGTAGCCATAAGTTACAAATGAATCCCCAGCGTGAATGACATTGTTTTTTTTAAAGAAGACTATTGTGTCGCCATCCGTATGACCGGGGCCAAAATTTGAAAGCTGTATTTCTTCATCATCAATATAAATTTTCATAGTTGAATTGTAGACAGTTGAGGGCAATGCATAGTCTGGGTATTTGTCCTGGACCATATTATAATTGTGCTGGGGATGACCATAAAGCTTTGTTTTCCTTTTGAGTCTTTTCCTAACATTTTCGTGAGAAACAATCGGTATTCCTTTTTTCCCAAAAGCTTTATTTCCATCTACGTGATCGTAATGAAAATGAGTGTTTATTATAAAACTTACCTCTTTTTTACTTATTGATTTAATGGTTTCTAAAATTAAATCCTCAATAATTTCCCATTGATCATCAACTAAAACTAACCCTTTATCAGAAATAAAAACTCCTATATTTCCAGCTACACCGCCTATAGGTTTGATCATAAAAAAAGTATCATTGATCTTTACGATCTCTTCAGTAAGATTATTTTCAACATCTTTTTCTACTTTTCTAAAAGCCTCCAAATCCTTATCATTTGTTTGGGCTATTGAAAACGAAGAAAATAAAATTATTAGAATGAAATATTTCATTTTAATTGTTTTATGATTAATAAGCTACTAATATAAAAAAGCTACAATATCTCTCCTCCGAGTTTTTCTTACTGAACTTAATGAAGAGGATATGTTTGTGGTTTAAAAGAAAAACCCCTCAATTAGAAGGGGTTTCAATATTTTATATCTTAGTTATTTAATTATTAGCTGCAATTTCTTTGTTTATTGCAGTAGGATCGAACATAAAGTAAGCTTCAGTTGATTTCATACCATCCCATTTAAACGCAATATGCACCGGTATAGTGGATGATTCTTTTGTTTTCTTACCCTCTCCTGACCACCAAGCCCATACGTGAGTCCAAGTTTGACCATTTTCGTACTTTGAAGTAATGTTAGCTCCAACTTGAAATTTGATATTTTTAAATATTTTGTGGTGCATTCTTTCAAATTCCGCTAAATCATTAACACCATTAGTAAGATCAACTCCGTTAACATTTAAAGTAGCGTCATTACTTAATATGTTTTTTAATTGAGATTGATCATTTTTAGGATATAAATCCATATGTCGTTGAACCATCATTGTTCTTTGATCATCATTACTCGTTGTACCTTTCCATTGGGCATTTATACCAAGTGAAAGAATAAATAGTAATCCAAATAATAATTTTTTCATTTTAAATTGATTTATGATTATGGTTCAGCAAATATTATAAGCGACCAATTTATTTCAAAATTTTAAATTTTAAAGTTTAGTTTTTTTATGAATCTTTAAATATTTGCTCTGTTTTTTTAAACTATTTTTAAAGAATCACAAATCCAAGAACTTAATCAATAAACAAAGGCAAGTCTTCCCTTACTTCATTAGTAGCTTGTTTCATTCTTGGTAAAGTGTATTGTAGAACTTACTGAAGATATGCCCTGGGTTTAAAAGAAAACCCTCCGCTTGGGAGGGTTAAATTTAGCTGAAAATGTATTAATTAGTTCTAGAAACAAACTCCCAAATTACCCTATCACTCCAGCCTTTAGGAAGTTCTCCTTCAAGTTGGCTTAATAATTTTTGATCTACATTTTTTAAAGCAGCCTTATATATCAAGTGATTGATGACTTGTTCCATATTTTCATAAGCATCCCAGAAAAAAAGAGGTGCTAAATCAGAATTTTGAGGTATAATTCTTGTTGCCATTCCCCAAGATGCCATTCCTTCTTTTTTCATATCTCCTTTAAAGCTTTTTGAAATTTTGTCAGCAAGAATCATAGCTGAATTTAAATTTTTAGGGAAAGCCCAATTAAAAATAATAAATTTCCCATCTAAATCGTTATCATATCTTTTTTCAGTTTTATAGACATAACTTCCATAACGCTGAATATCTATTCCTCCAAAAAGAATATCGTTAGGTATTCCATACTTTTTACCGGTATCAAAATATGGTTCTCTTTCTACATATTTTTTTGGACTTTCAAAAACACTTACCCACAGGTAATTTATTTTCTCATCTTCGACTTTTCCAATTCCTTGAACTCTTTTTAAAAGAGCCCATCCCTGAATGATTCCATCATTAACAGCATCTTGAGCCATTCCTTCACCATATTTTTTAATCAACATTTCGAAGTTTTCAGCATCGTCTGGATCAACCATAGCTGGATTTAAAACAAAAGTTTGTTGAGATAGAACAAAGAAACTAGTTAATAAAAAACTGAATAAAAATATTTTTTTCATTTTAATTGATTTATGATTAATAAGCTACTAATATAAATAAATCTACAATATCTCTACTCCGTGTTTTTTCCCAGAACCTACTGAACAAACAACGGCAAGCCCTCACTTACTTCATTAGTAGCTTGTAATCTTGGTAAAGTGTATTGTAAAACTTAATTAAGTTGATATGGCTGGGGTTTAAAAGAAAACGCCTAAAGTTAATTAGAGGAGCCTTTTTTTATGTCTTTACGAATTTATAGGATCTAAACACCGTGTTTTTCTTAAAAGCAACTTTCTTATAATTTATTTTAAATCAATTTCAATGACTCCAGCTGAACCTCTAAAACCATATTTTTCCGTTTCCATTGGTGATCTTAAAAGCGTTACTTTATCTATCTCGTTAATATTTATGTTATCTGGAATTTGTTCACCAAGAATAACCCCATTAACAACCCAAATAAGATAGTTTTTCCCAGTCGAAAAAAAGGCTCCTGTATTTATCAATGCTTTTCCATCTTTAAAATAAACATTGGCCCCTATAACAGGTCTTATAGCATCCCATAGGTTTGCAGCATTGTAATTTATAGTTCTGCGATACCTAGATTTTTTTCCCTTTTCGGTTAATTCAATTTTTTTAGTAGTTGGATTCACTTTTGGAGATTTAACTTGTTTATCTTTCTGTCCAAAAGAAATAAGAGGTATAAACAATAAAATAAGAAAAAGTTTTTTCATTATTCTGGTTTTTAGATAGTTAAATATACTTAAATTAAATAACTAAATCTATCACACAAACAAAGGCAAGTCTTCACTTACTTCATTAGTAGCTTGTTTCATTCTTGGTAAAGTGTATTGTAAGGCTATTTGAAGCATCTTAATACGCTGGTTAGCGTCTAACTCTTTAACGTCTAAAGAAGCTATTAAATCGTCTATAAGTAGTTGTAGTTTATCTTTTATTTCTGATGTTATTTTGTTCTGGCTACCTTTAGGTCTGGGCATATTTATTAATTTAGTTTTATGAAAAACACTTACATACTTGCATTAATTTTTTCACTTGCATTAGGGTATTTTCTGTATGTATATTTTGGAATAATTTTCATTGTCTTTATACCACCTGTATTTGTTTATTTATTTAATAAGTATAATAAAAAGTAGTATTCTATTTCAATCTTAAACAACTCGGCGAAGCGGGTGAGCGAGCCTATTAAATAGATTAATTTATTATATAGTAAACCCCTTACGACCTAAACGCATCTTACTTATTTTCTACTTACACTTCAACTGACCAGTTCGTTTAAATACCCATATCAGCATTATAGTAAGTCCATTTTCGCAACTATCGGAGAAACCTCAACCGCTATGTTTAGATGTTATCTCAATCTTGCAGTTTACTATCCAACTTCTAACCCACTAACTAACTTTCGCTCCTCGTGGATGGTAAGGCTAACATTAACACCTTGACGTCAATACCTTGTTGCTATATATATAATAAGATTGTTGCAAAAGTGTTATTGCTCTAGGTTGCTTTATTAACAATGAGTAATAGTCAAATTCACGTTAACGTCAATAAAATCCATAGTTTGGTCTGTTGAAAACTTTTCTTTAGTTTAGATAATACACTTATCAAATTAGTACACTTACTGTATTAACAGGAACGATGATTCACTAAAGGTTTGAGATGAAATTAGTAGCTTTGGGTATATGGAAAAAGTAAAATATATTGGGTTTTCAATTACTTGTTTTGCTATTCTCTTTAAATTAATGTCTTGGCAATATGCTGATAAATTATTAATAGCAGGATTAGGGTCTTTAGGTGTTTATTATCTAATCAAGGTGTTTAAAAAATAACTTTGAGATTGAATTAGTACCTTTTGATAGAATTTAAAATCAACTAAAATGAAAAAAAATTTGTTCAACTCGTTTTTCGGATATTGGGTTATATTGCAATATTAGGTTGGATTGTTGTAACTATATTAAATCTTATAGATGGAGAATATTTTCTTGCAATAGGATACTTTTGTTTTGGTTTAGGGATTTTTGTCCCACAATGGTATAAAAAGAATCAACCTTGATAGATACTAAACAAGCTTAAAATCAATGGTTTGGTCTGTTGAAAACTTTTGTTATGTTTTCTTATTTAACTATCTTAAAATAAAGGACCTGTAGACTACAAAATGAATTATAAGATTAATAGTTTTCGTTTGTTTTATGGAAAAAGTTAATCAAGTCTTGGATTACCAATCATCATTCCTCTATTCACTATCAAGTCAGGTAGTCCAATCTCTTTACCTCTTTTTCTTAATTTATACCAAACTTCTTCAACCCTAAATTCTTTTAAGACTTTTAAGTGTGCTTCATCTACTTTGGCGCTAATTCTGTCC
>CALKEO010000070.1 GCA_938088195.1 uncultured Flavobacteriaceae bacterium
CTATTGAAAACTTATTATAGTGGAAATAAAGAAATCACCTTGTCTTTTGATCAACCAGTCGAGATTGAACAATATTATGAGTTAAATGGAATTAAATATTTAATGAATAATCAGTTTTTTTTTAGTTCAGATAATAAAACAACAACAGTCCAAGGCGTCGTAGAAAACATAAATGCTAAAAAAAACAAAATTATTATAAAACTTAAAACTGTTAAGAAATATTCATATGTTTCCTGGATGCCCGGTAAATTTTATGAAAACAGTAACATAATATATAATGGTCCATGGATAAAAGGAATTGAAAACAATATCGGGGCTTTAAGTTTTTTTAAAAGAAAGATTAATCAATGATTTTTTAATAGGCTTAAAACAAAAAAGCCCTTAAAGGGCTTTTTTATTTGTTTTCTTTTTAAATGATTAAAAATCCATAACTCTAACCATCATTGTGGTGTTAACTAGTTTTCTAATACCATCTACTTTAGCAGAATATTTAGCAAATAATGGATCAGAAAACATTTTTTTGGTAACTGTCAAAGCAGTTTCAACATCGGGAGCTCCTGTCCAAACAAAGTGTGAATAGTCAGCATTTTTTCCGCTAATTGGAAATCCAACGCCATAAGAGCTGTTTAAACCTGATTTTTTTGCCCAGTTTTGTGAAAACTCAGCAAATTCTTTCACATATAATTCAGGATTTGAAACTTGCATTTGGTAAATGAAAAACACTTGGTCTGGTGTCCAGTCATTTTGAAACCAAACAGGAGTATTCAAAGCTTGGTTAACTGGCTCAATATACTTGTTTAATTTTTCACCAAATACTTGAGCAACAAGAGAGCTGTTCCATGATGTGCTAAAACTAGCAAATGAAGCTTCATCAGGAAAACAAAACTGAACAGAGTGAGTAGCTTCATTAGTTCCGTTAAATTGATAGGCAAACAAAGATTTAGTTCCTTGAATGTTTTTCGCCCATTCAGTTTGCATCATTCCTTTTAAAGATGAAACAACCATCTCTGGTTCATCTGTCTTAAAATCAAAAAATGCACAATATTGTGAATAAGTGAATGATGAAATGAATAGGGTAATAATTAAAATTGATTTTTTCATAATATATTTTTTTAAAATTTAAATATAAAACATTCAGGATAGAACTTTAAATAAAATTTACTTTAATTTTTATAAAATATAAGAAGGACTTAAATGGATTGATTTTTTGAAAAATTTATGATTTAAAATAATTATATATTAGATAAAAATATATTATGAAAAAAATAATTCTAATTCTATTTTTATATCCATTAGTTTTTCTTGGGCAGGAAAACATTAACTACCAGAAACCCTCAAAAGAAATCCTCGAGCTTTTAGAGTTCGATAGACCTCCAACTGTGTTGTATGATGATCAAAAAAAGTTTATGATTTTTTTATACAGAGACAACTATAAATCTATAAAAGATCTTTCAATAAAAGAATTGAGATTAGGTGGCTTGAGAATAGATCCAAAAACAAATATTGGAAGTAGAATAACCTACTATAATAATGTCAAAATAAAAAACATAAAAGATAGAAAATCAAAAATCAAACAAATATCAGGTCTTCCTGACAACGCTAAACTCAGTAATATTGTTTGGTCTCCAGATCAAAAAAAAATAGCTTTGACCAATACTACGGAAAATGGGGTGGAATTATGGCTTATGAAATTGGAAACAGGAACTGTTGTCAAATTAACGGAACCAAATTTAAATGCAAATGTAGGAGACGTTATTAACTGGTTTAATGATAGCGAATCCATGCTTGTAAAAAAGATATCTAAAAACAGAGAAGAATTAATTGACACAAAAAATATTGTACCTAAGGGACCAACAATTTCATCTAATGCAGGTGAAAAAGCACAAAATAGAACCTACCAAGATTTATTAAAGAACAAATCTGATGAGCACAATTTCGAACAACTATCAACTTCAATTATATATAAAATAACTACAAATGGAGATCAGCAAAAATGGTTAGATGAATCAATGTACAGAAGTATTTCTGTTTCGCCTGATGGAAATTATGTTATGGTTAATGAAATAAAGAAACCTTTTTCATATTTAGTTACTTACAGTAGATTTCCTTCAAAAACAACTATTTATTCTAAAGAAGGTAAATTAATATCTAATCTAATTGAAGTCCCGTTGATTGAAGAATTACCTAAGGGTTTTATGTCGGTTAGAAAAGGGAAAAGAAATTTTAGTTGGAGACTTGACAAACCCTCCTCGTTAACTTACGTTGAAGCATTAGATGAAGGTGACCCTTCAATTTCAGTTAAATTTAGGGACGAAGTTTTTGAAATTGACGCCCCTTTTAATGGGGATGGTAAAACAATACTTAAAACAATTAATCGTTTTTCTGGGATTGACTGGGGAACAGAAAATATAGCAATTGCCTACGATTATTGGTGGAATACTAGAAATAGAAAAGCTTATTTATTTAACCCATCTGATTTTAAAAAACAAACTAAAATAATTTATGATAGAAATTACCAAGATGTTTATAGTGATCCTGGAATTTTCATGAAGTCTAGAAATAATTTTAATAAAAACGTATTAACAATTCATTCTGGATACACTTTTTTGAATGGGTCAGGATTTACAAAAGACGGACAATTTCCATTTATTGACAAAGTGAATTTGAGTAATTTAAGCAAGCAAAGAATATATCAGTCCACATACACAAATAAATTAGAAAGTATCCAGGATTATGACCCTGACAACAAAAAGCTAATTGTCAGAATTGAGTCGCCCACAGAATTTCCAAACTACTTTACAAAAAAAATAAATAGTAGCAGATTAAATCAAATTACAGATTTCGAAAATCCCTTTGTCCAGTTACAAAACATTCACAAAAAGGTAATAACATATAAAAGAGATGATGGGCTAGAGCTTTCTGGGGTTCTATACCTTCCTTTAAATTATGATTTGGAAGTCAAAGAAAAAATGCCCATGATTTTATGGGCTTATCCAAGAGAATTTAAGGATAAAAAAAGTGCCGCTCAGAGTAACAAAAACTCAAATGAGTTTACCTACCCTTACTACGGATCTATGATTTATTGGGTAACAAAAGGGTATGTAGTTTTAGATGATGCTTCTTTCCCTATTATTGGAGAGGGTAATGATGAGCCAAATGATAGTTTTAGAAAACAATTGGTTGAGAATGCCAAAGCAGCAGTAGATGCCGTAGATAAACTTGGTTATATTGATAGAAATCGAGTCGCAGTCGGAGGTCATAGTTATGGTGCTTTCATGGTTGCTAATTTACTCTCCCACAGTAATATTTTCTCGGCAGGTATTGCCAGAAGTGGTGCCTATAACAGAACTTTAACACCTTTCGGATTCCAAAGTGAACAAAGAAATTATTGGGAAGCTCCAGAAATATATTACTCTATGTCACCATTTATGCATGCCAATAAAATGAAGACCCCTCTCTTATTAATTCATGGGGAAGACGACAATAATTCAGGAACATATCCCATGCAAAGTGAAAGATATTTCAATGCATTAAAGGGCTTAGGAGCAACTGTAAGATTAGTAATGTTACCAAAAGAAAGTCATGGCTACAGGTCCAAAGAAAGTATTTTTCATGTCATATGGGAGCAAGATCAATGGCTTGAAAAATATGTGAAGAATAAAAAACAATAATTATGAATTTTTACAAGTATTTTTTTTTAATTTTTTTCTCATTTATTTCCTTTGGTCAAAACAATTTTATTGGATCTGTTGAAAGGTTGTCAGTTGAAGTAGACAAGTTTATTGAAAACGATTCAAAAATTGAAATTATTGCCAAAGGGTTTGGTTGGTCTGAAGGCCCTGTATGGTCAAATAAATTAAATGCTCTTCTTTTTTCAGATGTTCCCAACAATATTATATATAAATGGAATGAAAAAAATGGATTGAGTATTTTTTTAAATGAAATTGGCTATTCTGGAATTGTACCCAATTCAAAAAAAACTGGAACAAACGGTTTGACAATTGACCATAAGGGAAACTTAATAATTTGTATGCATGGAGATAGGAGAGTTGTAAAACTTAATGACTGGCAAAGCGATAAGGTTATTCCAATAGTAACTTCATACAATAACAAATTATTTAATAGTCCTAATGATTTAGTTTATAACAGTAAAAATGAGTTGTTTTTCACTGACCCCCCATATGGATTAAAAAAAGGCGATCAAGATGAATTAAAAGAATTAAAGTTTAATGGGGTATTTAGACTTAGTCCAAATGGTAAATTAAAGCTTATAATTAAAAATTTATCGCGACCCAATGGCGTAGCTATTTCTAATGACGAAAAAACACTTTATGTTGCTAATTCTGATTCAAAAAACCCAGTAATAATGAAATATCAAATTACTGAGGAAGGAGTAATTAGTCCTGAAATATTTTTTGATGGTTCCGTGTTGTCAAAAAAAGATAGAGGGGCATTTGATGGTTTGAAAGTTCACCCATCTGGTACTGTTTTTGCAACAGGTCCTGGTGGTGTTTTGCTAATTAGTAGTGATGGGAATCATATTGGTACCATTCGAACAGAAGTTAGAACTGCCAATTGTACTTTTGATACCAATTATAAATATCTATACATGACATCAAGTAAGTTTTTAACTAGAATTAAATTAATTAATTAATAAAACAAGTCTCTTTTTTAATAAATTCACAACTTGAAAAAAATATTTAGGTTTATTAGTTTTTTTGAGGGAGTTTCTTATTTATTACTTCTTTTTATAGCAGTACCAATTAAATATTATTTTGGATATGAATTATATGTAAAAATCCTTGGGATGCCCCACGGAATTTTATTTATTAGCTATGTTTTTTTTTCATTCCTTCTAAAAAAACAGATGAATTGGAGTTTTAAAACGATGGTAATTGTATTACTAGGTTCTGTAATACCTTTTGGAACTTTTTATATAGATAAAGAGTATTTACGAAATTCCTAGTAGATTTAAGTAACTAAAAATCTATACAGTAAGGTTTATTTTTAAAGCACAAAGAAATAATCTAAATTTATGATAGTAAAAACCTTTCCAAATGTTGATAGCATTGAATAAAATCATAAAAGTCAATCAAAGATTTCTTTTGGTACTATTGATTTTTTGTGTCTCATGTAATGAAGAATCAATATCAAAAAAAGAAAATAATGGCAAGCCAAACATCATATATATTTTAGCTGATGATTTGGGTTATGGAGATGTGCAATATTATAATAAAGATGGTAAGATACCTACTCCCAGTATTAATTCCATGGCAAATAATGGAGTTGTTTTTACAGATGCACATACATCCTCTGCGGTTTGCACACCAACACGCTATGGAATCCTTACTGGACGCTATAATTGGCGAAGTTCACTTAAAAGTGGTGTTTTAAATGGATATTCTAAAGCTTTGATAAAACAGAACAGAACAACTATCGCAAGCATGTTAAAAGAAAAGGGATATAGCACAGCATTTATTGGAAAATGGCATTTAGGCTGGGATTGGAATTTTAAAAAACAAGATAATCCCACTGATTCAATGGAGAAACTTGTAGAAATAGATTTTAATTCTCCTATCAATAATGGACCATCAACTAACGGATTTGATTATTCTTTTGGTTTTTCAGGATCATTAGACATGCCTCCCTATGTTTGGGTTGAGAATGACTTTCCTACTCAGATTCCTACAAAAACTACCCAGTCTGTTGATTATAAAGGATTTTGGAGAGACGGTTTGACATCAGAAGATTTTGATCATAGTAATGTACTACAAACAATTACTGATAAGGCTGTTAGCTATATAAACGAACATAGTAAAGTACAAAAACCATTTTTTCTATATTTACCCTTGTCCGCACCACACACACCTATTTTACCAAACTCAGAGTTTTTAGGTAAAAGTAAGACTAACGTATATGGAGATTTTGTTATGCAAGTGGACGATGTCTTAGATCAAATAAGAAGTACGTTGAAACATAATGGGTTAACAAAGAACACTTTACTAATTTTTGCAAGTGATAATGGTTGTTCACCAAGAGCTGACTACAAGGAATTAGCACAAGTAAAACACAATCCTAGCCATATTTATAGAGGAGCAAAAGCAGATATCTTTGAAGGAGGTCATCGTGTGCCATTTATTATTGAATGGCCAGCCAAAGCAAAAAAAGGAACTATTTCTAATGTTATATGTTCTACAGATTTTTTTGCAACTTGTGCTGCAATAGTAAACTATGAAATCAAAGATAATGAAGGAGAAGATAGCTTTAATATGTTACCCTTAATTATTGGAGAAAGCCTTAATGATATTAGAAAATACACGATACACCATTCTATAAATGGTTCTTTTGCCATTCGAAATGGAGATTGGAAATTAATTTTTGCTCCCGGTTCAGCTGGCTGGAGTTATCCAAGGCCAGTTGATATTCAAAAAGAAAACCTTAATTTACCAGCGTTGCAGCTTTATGATTTGAAAAACGATATATCTGAAACTAAAAACGTAATAGATATTTATCCTGAAAAAGTTAATGAATTAAAAAAAGCATTTATAAAAATAATCTTAGACGGAAGAAGTACTGTTGGCATAAGACAACACAATGAGGGAATGGATAATTGGAAAGAAATTGAAAACATCTTAAACATATGAAATTGTTAAAATTTTTAATAATCGGAATATTGGTATTTGGTTGTGATGACATGAATCAATCAAAAACACCAAGTTATCTTAGTGATTACAATGATCAATATAAAAGTAATCCCAGAGAAGCTAATCTAGAATGGTTTAAAAAATCAAAAATAGGGTTGTTTATTCATTATGGTTTGTACTCTCAACTTGGAAGGGGCGAGTGGGTTCAGTTAAGAGATACTATTCCAGTTTCTGAATATGCTAAACTTAAAGAAACATTTAATCCAAGTAATTTTGATGCTGATAAAATTACTGACTTGGCAATTTCAGCAGGCATGAAATATATCACCATAACATCAAAACATCATGATGGTTTTTCTTTGTTCGATACCAAGCAAAATGACTTTAATTCTATTAAATCACCTTCAGGAAGAGATTTAATAGGTGAACTCTATAAATCTTGCAAAGAAAAAAAAATAGGTCTTTTCTTATACTATTCTTATGCAGCAGATTGGAGTCATCCATATTTCTATTCAAGATTAGATGGATGGAGTAATGCAAGACCTGCATATAAAGAATTACAAACAGAATACAAATATAAAAATAAAGAAGATTTTAGTAATTACATCAAATTTGCCCATAATCAGTTAAAAGAATTATTGACTCAATATCCTGAAATAGCTGGAATATGGTTAGATCCTATTATGGGCTATTATGCCAATCATGAAATGTTTCCAATTGAGGAGACTTACAGTTTAATAAGATCAATTAGTAAACATGCATTAATTTCATTCAAACAAGGAGCTAATGGAGATGAAGATTTTTCAGCTCCAGAACATAATCTCAGTAAAAGAGTTGGTAACCAATATGATGTTGCAAGAAAAGTATATGAAATGAATAAGTTTAAACCTAAAGAAGTTTGTACTACTTTACAGTCAAGGTATTGGGGCTATGATAAAAATGCTAAACATAAAAATTTTGATGATATTTATAGTTATTATTTAGATGCTATTGAAAATGATACAAATCTATTACTAAATGTTGGTCCTCTTCCTGACGGTTCAATCCATTATGAAGATGTTATAGCATTAACTAAGTTAGGAGAAAAAATAAAAAGCACTATAAATAAGTAAAAGCAGAGATTTATGAGTCAATCTTACGATTACATTATAATTGGTGCAGGTTCTGCTGGTTGTTTACTTGCTAATCGTTTGTCTAAAAATCCAAGAAATTCAGTGTTATTATTGGAAGCAGGTGGACCTGATTCAAACATGAATATTCATATTCCTGGAGCTTATTTAAAAATTCATAAAAGTAAACAAGACTGGGGTTTTTGGACTGAAAAGCAGAAAAATGTTCTTAAC